>NZ_JBEZKW010000012.1:82671-152340 GCF_040651795.1 Streptomyces sp. NPDC048361 | reverse complement strand
CGGGCTTTCTTTCCTGGCCCACTCCCACGGGGGGGGGGGGGTTAGTCTTTGCCCGGGGTCAACGATGGGGGGGGGTGTCAATAGCCGGGGGGGCCCCGTCTCACGTGAGACGGGCCACGCCCGAAGTGACCCTGTTCCCTTACGGGTAGTCACAGCAGTCCCGCGACGCCCGTCCGGTCCATGGGCAGCCCGGCCGCGCGGAACCACAACGCGTTCCCGGCGATGCCGCCCGTCGCCTCGTCGGTGTCCACGAAGGCCCGGAGCAGGGCGCGTTGGGCGGAGGTGAGCTGATGCAGGGGGTCGTGGCCGCCGGGGAAGGCTCTGAGCAGGATCGGGCCGCGTTCGTAGTCGGCGAACGACGTGCCGCCGGCGGCCACGATGGTGACGGCCACCGGTGCCACCTCGTCGAATGATGCGGCCAGCGCGAGCGCCGAACGCAGCACGGTGAACCGGAACCACCCGTCGAGCCCGGGCAGCGGCTCGGGGAACCAGCCGTCCGTCGTTCGCGGGTCCCGCAGCGCGTCGAGGAGGACGGCGAGAGCGCGTGGTCGATCGGCAGGGGCGGGACCGAGCGCGGCGCAGACCCGCACCGCCGGATCCGAGTCGACGAGCAGGTCGGAGGTGTCCGTCCTCCACAGGCCGAGCGCCCGCGCCACACCCGCTCGCTCCCGTCGCGCCGTCCCAGTGCCCAGCCGAGCCCGCAGCAGTGCGGCGGCCCGCGGCACCCGGTCGGCGAGCGCGGGGTCGCAGAGGAGTGGCGTCACGGCGCCGAGCGCCGCTTCACGGACGTGTGGATCGGGCGAGGAGACGAACGGTTCGACGGCGTCGTACAGGGTGGGGCGTATGGTCCGGCACGCGTGCAGCGAAGCGAGTTCGTCGGGGTCGTGCTCGCGAACCGTCTCGTCGTGCCAGGGCTCCCACTGCCAGTGGGTCCGGTCCCGCTCCGGGTCCTCCCCCTGGGCGGCCGACTCCGCCACCTGCCCCAACCAGGCGAGGAGGGCGGCCCGCAGGGTGCGGGGCGGCCCGTCGTCCCACGGGAAGCGTCCTTCCTGCTCGGTGAGGCCCATGGGGTGATCGAGGACCGCCGCGACGAACAGCGCAGCGGGTGCGGTGACGGTGTACAGCGAGCCCTGGTGCAGCACGGCGGCGTCCAACACGGCCAGCCCCTCGGACCGTGCATCGGGGTCCTCGTCCACGAGGCAGCACAGGGACCCAGGTATGTCCTCGGCGGAGCCGTAGGCGTGGCGGAGGGAAGCCCAGTCCGTCCCCAACAGCAGTTCTCGGGCCGCCGTCGGCAACCCGCTCAGGATCCGCGTCAAGCGGCCACTCTCTCCAACCGTCATGCCCGCACCCTGCCAGCACCCACTGACAACGCCCTGCCGAGATCCAGCCGTGCGGGTTCTTCTCGGAACCCGAGGACCCGAGGACCCGAAGACCCGAAGCCCCGACGACCTGAGGGCCTGACGACCTGAGGGCCTGACGACCCGCACAGAGAGGGAACGGCGGCCGCGGACACGTCAGTTGGTGCCCAGGACGGAGAACAGGTAATGCGGCCCCTCGATGTCGTCGGTGTCCTTGTCCAGGAGTCGGGCGCCGATGTACAGCCGGCCCTTGTCGTACAGCAGGTCGTCGCCGCGGTAGATGAAGGATGCCAGGACAGAGGTGAGGAGCTTGTCGTCGTTCGGGAGCTCCATGAGGACGGTCTGCTTCATGGTGGCGCCGTCGATGCTGACCACGGCGCCGTGTCCGTACACGCGCGGAGTGCGCAGGGCGATGACGTTGGTGCCGTCCATGCGGATGGGGAAGAGCCTGGATCCATCGCCGGCGTCGGCGCGGCCCGCTACGGGTTGGCCGGTGGCGAGGTCGAAGGCGACGTACTCGTTGGTGTGGCCGGGCACTTCGGGCGATACGTTGGAGTGCTCCGCCGTGGGCAGGAACAGCTTGCCGCCGCCCGCGAAGGGGCCCAGGCAGGTGCCCACCTCCAGCTTGCAGTCGATGGCGTACTTCTCGTCGGGGATCGTGATGTGGGCCAGTTCCTTGCCGGTCTTCTCGTCGACGGAGTAGATGTCGGAGACCTTGGCGCCGGAACTGTCGCCGGGATAGCCGCCGACGACCAGGGGCTTGGAGGACAGCACGTGCATGTCCGTGAACGCCGAGGACACCTTGTACGTGGACAGCGGCTGTCCGGTCGTGGGGTCCAGCGTCTGTACCGTGAGGGACGGCTTGGCGTAGTCGCCGCATCGGCGGACGGCGACCAGCGCGGGGCCTCCGGCGTAGCCGTCGTCCTGGCAGTTGTCGGCGCCGGCCTTGGGCTTCCACAGCTGTTTACCCGTGGCTATGTCCCAGGCGGCGCCACCGGCGGGCCCCGCGCCTACCGCGGCGGTGCCACCACTGATGGCGATCTCCACGACGGGGAGTCTGGCGTCACCGGACCCATCGGCGGAGATGCCGATGGTGGGCGTGCTGGAATGCCAGAGCATCTTGCCGGTGGCGATGTTGAACGCCGCGAGCTCCGTGCAGGGTCCGCTTCCCTCGAACTTGGGCCCGTTCTCGTCCTCGTACGCGATCACGGTCAGGCCGTCCGCAGTGCTCTGCAGGGTCGAGTTGCACACCGTCGTGCCAAGGGGAAGTTTCCAGAGCTGGGCGCCACTTGTCCGGTTGTAGCCGGTGATGTCCTTCAAACCGGCCTTGGCGTACACCTTGTCGGTGAGCCACTCACCAGAGACATCGTCGATATCGTTGATGGCCTTCGGCGCGAACGGATGGAAGAGCAACTTGGCGGAAGGCGGGGCAGTTTGGCCGCCGCTGCCGCCCTTACCGCCGCCGGCGGCTCCCTTACTCGCACCTGCCACCGGGGTACCGGTGCCTCCGTCGCCACCCGATGTCACATACACGGTGCTGGAACCGAGCACGAGAGCGATGCCCACCACGATGAGGGCGTAGGCCGGCCATTGCCGCGGGCGCCGCACGGCCGGCGCGGAGGAATACGTCGGCGGGGTGCTGGGCATCGGCGGAACGACTGGTCCGAAGGGCGTGGGGGGTGGCCCGAACGGCGTGGGAGGCGGCCCGAACCCCTGCGAAACACCGGGCGGTTGTTGGGGTGGCTGGCTCATGACGTACGTACCTCAATGGAAAAAGGGAGTGGTGGCGGTGATCGTCGCTTGGTCGGGTGCGGTACGCACCGCATCCCGGCCTCCGTCGCCACCGAAGTCGGTACGCAGGGCGAGCGACGTCAGACGGCGGGCTGAGGCAGAGGCATGAACATGATCCTCTCACCCGACGCTGACGTCCGAAGCGAACTCCATGGCCGCCCGCCCCCTCGCGTAGCGTCAACAATGTCCCCGCCATGGCGTGTGGGTGGTATCGGCCAGGTGCACGCCGCGCTTGTAGAGGAGGGGCCGTACTCGGCGGGATGTTGGGCGGATGAATCGCGTTCGCGCCGCTGCCACTGTCCTTCTGCTGACGCTCCTGCTGTGCGCCGCCGCTCCCGCGCAGGGCTCTGCCCCGGCCGACGCGGGCAGTGCGGAGCACGTCTCGCCGGGCATCGAGTACAGGGCGTTCACACTGCCCACCGCGCACGGTCCGATCCGGATCCATGTGCTGACCGTCGACCTGCGCCGGCCCGGGGTACGGGCCGGCCTCCTGTACCCCGGCGCCGTCGCCGACCGGGCGCCCGTGTCCGACATGGCGGATCGTCAAGGGGCCGCCGCCGCGATCAACGGGGACTTCTTCCACATCAGCGAGGACCAGCACCCCGGCATCCCCGCCACCGGCGCCGCCTCGGGTGCGGCCGTACGCGACAGTCGGCCGCTGAAGGCGGCGGTCCCCGACGGTCAGCGCTTCGGAGGCGCGCTGCCACCGGGTGACAGCGGTGCGGACGTCCTCGGCGTCGGCACGGACGGCAGAGCCCGCACCGCACGCCTCACACTCCACGGACAGCTCCGCACCCCGCGGACAACCCTGCCCGTACGCGGCCTCAACCAGTACGCGCTCCCCGAAGGGGCGATCGGCCTGTTCACCCCTCAGTGGGGCAGCGCCTCACGTGCCCGCGCGGTCTGCGGCACCGATCGCGACCGGGCGGCCCCCTGCAGCCACGACGTCTTCGAGGTGACGATCCGTCACGGGCGAGTCCAGCGCACCGCC
Source organism: Streptomyces sp. NPDC048361 (assembly GCF_040651795.1). Lineage (NCBI taxonomy): Bacteria > Bacillati > Actinomycetota > Actinomycetes > Kitasatosporales > Streptomycetaceae > Streptomyces > Streptomyces sp. NPDC048361. The sequence continues at coordinate 148,197 of NZ_JBEZKW010000012.1, read as the reverse complement.
ACCGTCCCCGGCGGCGGGCCGATCCCGCCCGGAACCGTCGTCGCCCTCGGTCGCGAGGAGGGCGCCCGTGCGCTGCGCTCCCTCACCCCTGGCATCCCGGTCGACGTCGGTTACCGTCTCGGGTCCACCAGCCCGGTCCCGTTCACCTTCGCCCTGGGCGCCTACCGCGTGCTCGCAAACCGGCGGCCACTGCCAGGTCTGGACGCGGTAACCGCCGCTCCCCGTACGGCCGTTGGTCTCGCGCAGCACGGTCATCTGATGAGGCTGGTCGCCACCGACGGGCGGGAATCAACGGCCACCGGCCTCACCCTCGCCGAACTCGCGCGTCTGCTGGGTTCGCTGGGCTGCGACGAAGGCGTTCACCTCGACGGAGGCGGCTCCACCACCCTCGTCACCCGCGACCCCGCCACCGGGCACGCGGTCGTACGGAACACCCTCGACCAGGGCCGGCAACGCCGCGTACCCAACGGCATCGCCCTCTTCGGTCCCTGAGGCCCCGTCGGCTGCGACGGGACGGGTTACGTTGCGGGCGGGGTCGGGAGATCGGTCAGTCGATGGCGTTCTGGGGCTCCTGGGGGCCTCGTCGCGTCAGGGACGTCAGATGGTCGGCGAAACCGCCGTGGGCGCGGCCCTGGAGGCGCGCCGAGGTGAGGACCGGGCAGGCCGCTGTGGCCAGGACGCGGTGGCCGCCCCGTCGCAGCGCAGCGATGAGGGCCTGGTCCTCGCCCACGGACAGAGGCGGGAAGCCGCCGACCGCGAGGTAGGCGGCCGCCGTGACACCGAGGTTGGCTCCGTGGACGTGCGGGTGGTGCCACGCGCCGCTCGGGGGGCGGGTCGCCTCGTAGCGCGCGCGGTGCAGATGGGTGAGGGGTGAGGCGAAGGGCAGGGCGACCGTACCCACGACCGCCTCCCATCCCTCCCGCGCGCGGGCGAGTTGGTGCGCCAGCCACTGCGGCGGTACCTCGCTGTCGGCGTCGGTGGTGGCGATCCAGACGTGCTCCGCGGCCGTGCCGAGTGCCCGCAGCGCATGCGCGGCGCCGGCCGCGCGGGCCAGCCCCGGGTTGCGGACGTCGCGCGTGACGACGGCGGCTCCCGCTGCGCGGGCGACGCGGGCGGTATCGTCCCGGCACGCATCCGCGACGACCACGGTCAGGACCCGGACCCGCGCGAGACCGGGGTGCCCGCTCGCGGTGCGCACCGCTTCGAGCGCGGCCGGCAGGAGCGCCTCCTCGTCGTGCGCCGGGACGACGACCGCGACGGCCTCAAATCTCACGTCAGGCCCTCCTGCTCGGCGGGCGTCGCCGGGCGGCTTCCGTCGGCGTTCGGGCGCTGGTGGATCTGCAGGACGAAATCGTCCTCCCGGTGATCGGCCAGCAGCCTCAGGCCCGGCACATCCGCCAGGGCGTCGGCGATGCCGCTCCCGGTCGTGAGATGTTCCGGGACGGGGTGGTTCCAGTGCACGGTGGCCAGGGTGCCGCCGGGCTCCAGAGACGTGACCGCCCGCTCCAGCAGGGTGCGCAGCGTGGTGTCGTCGAGGTAGTAGAGCAGCTCGGACAGCACGATCAAGTCGAAGGTTCCCTCCGGCCATTGGCCGGGGACGGCCATCTGCTCCACGTCCACCTGCGGGTACGCGCGGGTGCGACGCCGGGCGGTTGATACCGCTTCCGGTACGCGGTCGCACGCCAGCACCGCGTCGCAGCGTACGGCCAGGCGGCGGGTCAACTCCCCGACCGAGCAGGCGGGTTCGAAGGCCCTGCGGTAGCGCTCCCTGGGCAGCGCGGCCACGGTCAGGTCGTACTTACGCCGCTCGTACCAGCGCTCCGCCAGGTGCCAGGGATCCTCGGCGCCGCTATACATGGCGTCGAAGTACGAGGCCGGGGTGGAGTGATGGCTGCTCGTGATCGCATCCGCCGGGGTGCTCGTGTTCGGGGCGGAGAGGTTGCTCGTGGCCGGAATCGCGCGGCTGCTCGTGTCCGGGGTGGAGTGCCCGCTCGTGTCCGCTCGGGAATGGTCGCTCATGCTCATGTGAAGAACACCTCGATGTCCCGCAGGTGGTGGGCGAGTTCATCGGGTGGCAGGACGGCCGCGTCGGCGGGGTCCGGCCCCAACGGGTTGATCTGCGAGGTGAACTCCTCGACCGCCCGCCGCTTCAGCGCCGCGATCTCGGCGGGAAGACGCACCGTGGCGGCGGTGTCCCACGGCACGCGGGGGTCGGCAGGGCGGGCCCAGTGCCACGTCCACACCGGGTACGTCCAGCAGTCGACGGACGCGGAGCGGGCCGCCTGCGACGCGGCCCGCCCGGCCGCCTCGTGATCGCCGTGTACGTCCCCGGTCCACGGCGCCAGACACAGCCGGGCATCCCCCAGCAGGGGCTTCAACGCGGCGGTCACGTCGTGTTCGTGCAGGGCGACGCGGGTGTCCGCCACGCCCAGGCGGATCACCTCGGTGCCGGGGGCGCCGAGCGCGGTCAGCGCACGACGGAGTTCCTCGGCCCGGATGCCGGCCAGTTCGGCGGGCGTGACGCGGGTGCTGCCGGGGTGGGAGCCCTCGCCGTCGGTCACGGACACGACGGTGAGGTGGAGCCCGGCCCGCGCCAGGAGGGCGAGGGTGCCGCCCGCTCCCAGTACCTCGTCGTCCGGGTGGGCCGCGACGATCACGACCCGGCCCCGCTGGGGAAGGGGGGCCGGGGGCAGGTCGTTCAGTCCGTTCCAGGCCCGCCACTCCCGTTCCGGGGTGCCGGGCGCCTGGATCGGGTCGGCGGGCGGGGGCGCTTCGGTTCCCGTCACTTCTGCCCCGCCTCCGCGATGAGCCGGCCGAGCTCCGCGAGGTTGCGCTCGCCGTGGTGCTGACGGATGTAGACGGTGAGGTCGGTGGCGCAGCGGGTGTGGGACGGGTTGTGGCACAGAGGCTCCGCGCCGGTGGCCCGGCCCACGTGGGCCAGGACGTCGGCGCAGACCGACTCGACGAACCCCCTCACCCGCAGACTCCGCAGCCGGGCCATCCCTTCCTCGTCGGCGGGATCCCGGTCGATCTCCGCGGCGGCCTGGCTCAGGACCGCGCCCGCCGCGTGCAGGCGCATGTCCACCGCGCCGAGGTGGGCATCGGTGAGCGGGTCCGCCCCGCGACGCCCCGCCGTCTCGGCCAGGACGCGTGCGACGGCGCGGGCGCCGCCGTACCAGCAGGCCGCGACGCCGATGCCGCCGTGCTGGAAGCCGGGCCTGTTCACATACGCCTCCACACCGCCGACCGGCACCGCGGGGACGTCGGTGAACGTCACGTCGGCACTGTCGCTTGCGGCCATCCCGAGCGCCTGCCAGGTGCCCTCGACGGGCCGGCATGCGCCCACGCGGGAACCCGCCCCGCCCTGGCCTGCGCCCGCATCGGCCCCTGTGCCCCCGCCTGCGTCGGCGCCCGCACTCGCATCGCCTCCGCCGGCGTCGGTCCCCGTGCCCGCGCCCGCGTTGGCACTCGTGTCTGCGCCCGCGTTGGCACGCGCGCCCGAGTCGGCGCCTGCACCCATCCCGGCTCCCGCTCCCGCGCCCGCTCCTACTCCCGCTCCCGTAGCGACGGCGAAGAGTCGCCGACCGTCCTCGGCCTTCGCGGTCACCAGAGCGTGGGTGCAACTGTGGGCGCCCGAGCAGTACCGCTTGAGGCCGTTGATCACCCAGCCGTGCTCGCCGCGCGTCGCCGTGAGCCCCTGCCCGGGCGGCTCGGCGGCCCAGACACCCCAGCGTTCGCCGGGCCGGACCGCGGGGCCTTCGAGTTCGGCGAGGATCGCGACGGCGTCCACGTGGCCCTCCACGAGACGGACCAGCGAGAGGTCGCGTTCCGCCACCCGGGTCAGGGCGGCGAACCGGTCAGAGGTCCGGCCGTTTCCCGGAAGCGGGAAGTCCAGGAGACCCGCATCGATCTCGGCGACGCAGCGGGCGAACTCCGAGGAAGTCTCCCGGCAGACCTCGCGCATCCACGCCGCCGATCCGTTTGATCCGTTTGATCCGTCGAACCCGCTGAATTCGTTGGACCCACTGGGGCCGTGGGGGCCCTCCGGACCGTGGGGGCCCGGGCCCTGGGCACCCGAGCGTACGTCGTACGCGGTTCCTTGCATCTGCGCTACTCCTTGCCCAGGGACGGTCATCGAGTTCCCAGGCGCCCGCTCCCGCCGGACGCCCAAGGAGGCGTACCCCCGGCGCGCGCCGGGATGCGCCGGCACCGTCAACCCCGGTGCGGGGGGAGTTCCCGGTGCCGGGCGGTCCTCCTCGCGTCGGCGGTGCCGCGTCCTGACGTCTTCATCCTCGCCAGGCGTCAGCCCGTCCGCATCACGGGCCGCGGATGGCGGGCGGCGGGCAGTGTCCTCGCCGCGGGACCGGGCGAAGGCCACGGGCCGCGGACAGTGGGCGATGTCCCCGCGGGGATCGGGCGAGGGCTCGGCCGGCGGCGGCGTACGGTCCGGAATGCCGCGGTGGGCGACCCACACGGACGCGTCTCGACGGCGCCCGGCTTCGTATGCGCGGCGAAGGGGGTGCGCAACCATGGCAGAGCGCTCGATGCCGCCTCGTGTGCGGGCCGCGCCGAGCGGGTCGCTTCGGAGGAGGGCTTCGAGGCGAGTTGCCTGCCCGGGGCGGGCAGGTTGCTCGGGCCGGCCGGCGCTGTGAGCATCCCGCCTGGACGCCACTGAAGTACTGACAACTCCGTTCAGCGCGGCGGTGACCGCACCCGGGCCGACAACCGACTCCGATCGCACCTGCGTGAGTACTACCCGGGGATCCTCGAAGCGTCCGCCGACAAGCGGGAACGCCTGCTGACGCGTGAAGCCCGCGCGATCCTGGCGATCGCACCCACTCCGGCCGAGGCCGCCCGGCTCACCCGAAGCAGGCTCAGAGCCGCCGTCACACGGGCCGGCCGTCAACGTCGGATCGAGGCCGAGACCGACCGGATCCTCGAAGTGCTCCACCGGCCCCGGCTTCGCCGGCCGTCCTTGGTCGAGAAGGCGATGGGACATCAGACACGCGCACTGCTCGCCCAGCTCGAGACGGCCTGCCGAGCCTGTGACGAGCTGGCGCACGACACCGAAGAACTCTTTCTGCAGCATCCCGACGCGGAGATCATCACGAGCTTCCCCGGACTTGGAGTGCTCACCGGTGCCCGGATACTGGCGGAGATCGGTGACGACCGCACCCGGTTCGCCACGGCCCGAGACCTGAAGGCCTATGCCGGAAGCGCCCCTGTGACGAGGGAATCCGGCAAGAGCCGTCGCGTCAGCCACCGCCGGATCAAGAACAGCCGCCTGGCCGCGGCTGGCCGGCACTGGGCGTTTGCCGCACTCACCGCTTCACTCGGGGCCCATTCTCACTACAACCGTCGACGGGAAGCCGGCGACCGCTACCACGCGGCCCTCCGCAACCTGTTCAACCGCATGATCGGCCAGCTCCATCACTGCCTGACCACCCGCCGGAAATTCGACGAGTCGCTCGCCTTTGCCTCACCGGCACTCCCATCGCTCGCAACAGCTGCTTGACCCCATAGCTGCATGGGGTGTCTTGTCGGCCGAGATGCTGTCGGGCTTCGTGCGGGACCGGCCCGGACCGACCCGCGGAACGCGGATCTTCGCCAGCACCGTCTGGAAGTGGGTGCAGTCCGCCCGCTGCCCGCCGGTGACAACCAGGGACAGCGGGCGGCAACGGCCCAGTCGTCGCCGAGGGCGACCTCACCGCGCCGCCGGCCCGGATCGACGCCCTCGCGCGTTACTGCACCACCGTGATCGAGGGGCTCTCCGTCCAGGCCCGCGACGGCGCCACCCGCGCCGAGTTGGAAGAGGTCATCACCTGCGCGACGGCCGCGTGGGACGCCCTCGTCGCGCCGCCGGCGCCTGCCCGCGAATGACGCCGCGCCGCGTCATCCGCCGGGCGCCCACCCGCGGATGACGCCGCGCCGCCTCGATCACGCCTCCTGCAACGCCGAATCCCCCGCCCTCCCTCATGCTTTCGGTCGAGGGGGACCTTCGGCACGCCGGGGCCAAGGGCCTGTTGATCGAGGACCTGTGCCGAACGGGCGCGGCCGGGGCGTGAACCAGGCTGGGGCATGTCGCCGCACCCACCGACGGCGACGCTTCGTACCGCATCCGACCTTCGAGAGGTTTGTCCCTTGATGTTCTCCCGGCCGACCCGCACCCTGCGTCCCCGCGTGGCTGCCGCCGCGATCGCCGCCGCCGCCGTAGCGGGTGTGTCCCTCGCCGTCGCCGCCCCGGCCTCCGCCGCGTACGGCCCCGACTACGGCGACGGGTGGGTTAACGGCTACACCGGCAACTACAGCGACAACTGGACGAAGAACTACGACAAGGACTACGGCGACGCCTGGACGCCGCGCGTACCCGCCCAGAACCGGGCCGACGTCGCCGTCTCCGCGTCCGGCCCCGCGCACATCGACCACAACCAGGAACAGCTGTGGACGGTGCAGATCACCAACACCGGCAAGTCCACGGCCCACTCGGTGCGTTCGGTCACCACCCTGCCCAACGGCATCGAGCACCGCGCCCACCGCGTCGTCCAGGGCTCCGCCCACGCCACGCTCGGCGGCGACGGCCGCGTCGTGACGACGATCGGCGCGCTCAAGTCCGGCGAGACCGTACGCGTCCAGATCGCGGGCCGCGGGCCTTCGCACGGTGGCGGCAAGGTCCAGCTCGTGACCAAGGTGACGACGACGTCGCCCGAGAAGACCACCGCGAACAACACCGCCACGGTGCACACCCGCATCGCCTGAGTGAGGCCGGCGCGGAGCCGGGAAAGGCTCCGCGCCCCTCACTGGCGACGGCTCCGGTGCGCAGCGGTGGCCCGAGCGGCGCCGCGATGATTTCCGTGCTCTTCTGCAGTCGTCCTACAGGACGAGGAGAGCGAAAGGAGACCATCATGCCCACGCCCGGATCCGCCCAGCACCCCACCACCGAACTCGACTCCCGCTACAGCTCCGCCCTCAACCCCCGCCCCGGCGCCGCACAGGCCGCCGCGACCGAGTGGGCCGAGGCCCGGCGCCGGATGGAGGGCGCCGAGATCTTCTGGGTGTCCACGGTGCGGCCCGACGGAAGGGTGCACGTCACGCCGGTGATCGCCGCCTGGCACGACGGCGTCCTGTACTTCTCCACCGGCCCCGGCGAGCAGAAGGCGAAGAACCTCGCCCACGACCGCCACTGCGCCCTGATCACGGGGAGCAACTCGCTCACCGAAGGGCTCGACCTCGTGATCGAGGGCACCGCCGAGTCCGTCGGCGACCCGGAGGTCATCGAGCAGGTGATCGCCGCGTACGAGACGAAGTACGGGCCGCACATCACCGCGCCCGAAGGCACCTTCCACGGCATCAGCGACGCCTTCCGCACGGGGGATGTGGTGATCTTCGCGGTGGCCCCGGGCACGGCGTACGGCTTCGGGCGCGACGACGGGGCCTTCACCCACACCCGCTGGACGTTCTGACCCTCACAGGACCGCGCGCAGCAGGACCAGCGACCCGTTGTAGGTCGGCCGGTGGCGCAGATGGCCGAAGGCTTCGTCCCAGGCGCCGGAACCCAGGGCGCGGCGCAGCGACGTGTCGAAGGCGTGGCGCGCGGTGTCGTCGATGAAGCTCCACGCCGAGCAGGCCAGGCGCGCGGCAGGGTCGAGGAGCATCTCGGGGCGGCCGTAGTACGCCTCGTTGAACCCGTCGGTGCAGTCCAGCGGGATGGGCACGATCTGCGCGGTGACCGTGCCGCCGAGCGCGTCGCTCAGCTCGTCGATCGGGGGGTAGCGGCGGACCTCGGTCTCCAGGACCTCGGGGGCGTACTCATAGAGCCAGAAGTTGCGTACGCGCGCCGGATCGCAGGTCAGGACGGCGATCGGGCCCCGCGTGACGCGGCGCATCTCGCGCAGACCGGCCGCCGGGTCGGACCACTGATGGACGCTGAAGAGGGTCATGGCGGCGTCGAACCGGCCGTCGGCGAACGGGAGGTCCTCGGCGACGGCGTCGATGGCGGTGGCCAGCTCGGCGGGCCGCTGGGCCCGCATCGCGAGAGAGGGCTCCACCGCGGTGGTCTCGTGGGCCTCGCTCTCGTACGAGCCGGTGCCGGCGCCGACGTTGAGGACGGAGTGTGCGTCGCCGAGCGCCTGGGCGATGACGCGGGCGATGCGCTCGTCCGGCCGACGGTAGGAGCGGTATCCGGGCGCGAGGGTGCCGTAATAGACATCGCCGACGCCTGCGTCGTAGGTGCGCATGACCATGGGGACCTCGCCTTGTGGGCCTGTTGTGGGCCTGTTGTGGGCCTGTTGTGGGCCTGTTGTGGGCCGGGGGCGGTGCCTCCGCGTCCCGGGCGACGCATCTCATCTTGCATCTGCGAGGCTCGATCGCCTAGATGGTTCGCCCATGCTTGTCCCATCAGCCAAAAAGCGCCGCACCTGCGATAGTGCGTTTGGAGGTTGTGGGGCGCTACGGGGTCTCGTCCTCCTGGTACGAGTGGCGCCGGCCCGACCAGGGGTCGGCGATGTTGTGATATCCGCGCTCTTCCCAGAAGCCGCGCCGGTCCCGCGTCATGTATTCGATGCCGCGCAGCCACTTGGGCCCCTTGTAGCCGAACAGGTGGGGTACCACCAGGCGCAGCGGGAAGCCGTGTTCGGCGGTGAGCGGCTCATGGTTGTGGTGGGTGGCCAGCACGGTGGTCTCGGCGGTGAAGTCCGACAGCCGAAGGTTGGCGCTGTATCCGTATTCGGCCCAGGCCATGATGTGCGACACGCCGTCGGCGGGCGGCGCGAGGGCGAGCACGGTGCGTGCGGGGACGCCGAAGAACGTGTGGCCGAGGGTGCTGGTGCCCGACGCGCAGTGCAGATCCGCCTCCACGGTCGTCTTGGGCATGTCGAGGACTTCGTCGAACGTCCAGGAGCGGGTGCCTCCGTCGGCGGTGGCACCGAAAACCTGAAGCGTCCACCGTTCGGGACGGAAGCGCGGCACAGGGCCGTAGTGGGAGATGGGCCATCCCTTGGCCAGGCGTTGGCCCGGCGGCAGCATGCCGTGGTCCATGAGGCGGGCTCACCCTTCCTGTCGACGCAGATACAAGGGGAAAGCCTAGGTCAGTGGGGCAGGTGCGACTTGATGACGCTAGCCGGCCTGCACCCGCGAGGCCCGGGCCGGGCAAGGCCGAGCCGTCGCGGGCCGCCTGTTCTTCTCGATACCTCGCCGCGGTGCGCGGCCGCACCCGTCCACGCCTCGATACGGGCGGGCGATATCTATCACCGCGAGATCAGGATTTACCGCGCGGTGCGGGGAGTGTTTGTGCGGCGCCGGGCGGGGCGGAGTTATTTTCCGTATGCCGCCGGTCGCCCCGTGCTACTGTCGATCTCAGTTGCTGATGTGGTTCCCAAACCTTCAGGCTCTTCCGTCGGATTGTCCGACGTCGACCACAGCCGGCATCCCTCGGGGCGCGACCCCGGCCGCGGACATTTCACGCAATAGTGTCGCCACCCGCAAGGTGACCGACACCGCCGGCCGCCCGTCCTCGAGTGGGGCGCTCCCTCAGAGCCGCACCGGTCGCGTCGTCAGACGGAATTCGATATGCGCATCGTGGCGCATGGCGCCCGCCCTTTCGAAATCCGCATGACGTTCCTTTTCGGATTCACACCACGTCGCACTTGTCCTCGCATTTCATTCGGTTCGTTCTTGTGATTCCCCGCGCTGTGTTTTCGCTGCGGAATTCCTTGATGCGCGCCGTATCGCCATCCCGCCGTATCGCAGAATCGGCGCATCAAGGAAGGTTCTCGATGAACCCCGCACGTACGAACAGCCGTTCCGCCCGCCCGCGCCGCACCGAGGGGGCTGCCCCCTTCTCCGCCTCCGGCGGCGGTTCTCGGCGGGCCGCGCGCTTCGGCTCGCCCGCCCCGGCCCGCTCGGGCGGCCCCGCCCGCTCCACTGGTTCGGGCCGCTCCGGGGGGCCGGGCCGTCAGGGCGGCCGCCGGTCCGGCGGCGTTCAGGGCGAGTTCGCCCTGCCCAAGACGATCACTCCCGCGCTGCCCGCGGTCGAGGCGTTCGCCGACCTCGACATGCCTGCCCCGCTGCTCGCCGCGCTGAGCGCGCAGGGCGTCAGCGTGCCGTTCCCGATCCAGGGGGCGACCCTGCCCAACACCCTCGCTGGCCGCGACGCCCTGGGACGCGGGCGCACCGGCTCCGGCAAGACCCTCGCCTTCGGGCTCGCCCTGCTGGCCCGCACCGCGGGACAGCGCGCCGAACCGCGCCAGCCGCTGGCCCTGGTCCTCGTACCGACGCGCGAGCTGGCCCAGCAGGTGACCGACGCCCTCACCCCCTACGCCCGCGCCGTGCAGCTGCGCCTGACCACGGTCGTCGGCGGCATGTCGATCGGCAGGCAGGCCGGGATGCTGCGCGGCGGCTGCGAAGTCGTCGTCGCGACACCGGGCCGGCTCAAGGACCTCATCGACCGCGGTGACTGCCGGCTGAACCAGGTCGCGATCACCGTCCTCGACGAGGCCGACCAGATGGCGGACATGGGCTTCATGCCGCAGGTCACCGCCCTCCTGGACCAAGTACGCCCCGAGGGCCAGCGGATGCTGTTCTCGGCCACCCTCGACCGCAACGTCGACCTCCTGGTCCGCCGTTACCTCGTCGACCCGGTGGTCCACTCAGTCGACCCGTCGGCAGGCGCCGTCACTACGATGGAACACCACGTCCTGCACGTCCACGGCGCCGACAAGCACCGTACGACCACGCACATCGCGGCCCGCGACGGCCGGGTGATCATGTTCCTGGACACCAAGCACGCCGTCGACCGCCTCACGCAGGACCTCCTGAACAGCGGGGTCCGTGCCGCGGCCCTGCACGGCGGGAAGTCCCAGCCGCAACGCACCCGCACCCTGGCCCAGTTCAAGACCGGGCACGTCACCGTGCTCGTGGCCACCAACGTCGCCGCCCGCGGCATCCACGTCGACAACCTCGACCTCGTCGTCAACGTCGACCCGCCGACCGACCACAAGGACTACCTGCACCGCGGCGGCCGTACCGCGCGAGCCGGTGAGTCCGGCAGCGTCGTCACCCTGGTCACCCCCCAGCAGCGCCGCGACATGAGCCGCCTCATGACGGCCGCCGGGATCGTGCCCCAGACCACCCAGGTCAGCTCCGGCGACGAGGCGCTCAGCCGCATCACCGGCGCACAGGCCCCGTCCGGCGTCCCCGTCACGATCGCCGCGCCGGTCGCCGAGCGGCGCCAGCGAAGCGCGTCCTCGCGCGGTCGGCGTAGCCCCGCCGCGGCGGCCCGGCGCGTCAACGCCCGCCAGACGTCCTTCGGCACCGTGGCCTAGGGAGTCGCTTCAAAGGAGCGTCGCCGCCCACCGGGCCGGACGAAACTTTGAAGCCATGACCTGGCCGCATCGCTGAAGCGAACCGAGGGCCCGACCGAGACATACCGGTCGGGCCCTCACCGCGTAAGGACTCGCGTAGCAAACCGTCCAGGGACGCGGGTACGGAGTCGCGCAGCAAGCCGTGCGGGGAAGCGTGGCGTACGGAGTCGTAGCGATTCGTGTATCGAGTCGCATCCCGAGTCGCGGAGAAGTCCTGGCGGTGAGCGCGGATCCCGTGCGGCGCCGGCCTCCGTCCACCCTGTGGGCACCCCAGTGGCGGATCTCACCGAAGGGCTCTGCATCACCGCAGGTCAGCGGCGTATGCGGCGTGTGCGAGGTGGCGCAATACTGTGGCAACACCATGCGGCGCGCTCCGCCGGTACGTTCCCTGTCATGCCAGCAGAACCCGCCCCCGCCTCGCCTCCGGTCGCCGCCGCGCGCCGTCGGCGGCTGCGCGCCGACCAGGCGCGACAGCTCGCAGACCTGCTGCGCCACCAGATCCTCACGGGCGGCTTCCCCGGCGGTTTGCTCCCCCTGGAACACGCCATCGCCGCCGACTACCGGGCCAGCCGCAACACCGTGCGCCAGGCCCTGGAAATGCTGCGCGACGAGCAGTTGGTGGACCGGCAGCCCGGCGTCGGCACCGTGGTGGTCTGCGAGAAGAAGTACCCGCACGGCCTCGACCGTCTGCAGGGGCTCGCCGAGACCCTGCACGAACACGGCACGGTGACCAACGAAGTACGCACCGTCGGACCGGTCCGCGCCCCGAGCCCGGTGGCGCACCGGCTCGGGCTGCCCGAGCAGAGCGATGTGCTCTGTATCGAGCGGCTGCGCCGCCTGAACGGGCTTCCGCTCTCCCTCGACCTGTCCTATCTGCCGATGGACGTGGGCGGTGAACTGCTCGGCTGCGACCTGGAGAACACCGATGTCTTCCGCCTCGTGGAGTCGCTGACCGGTGCCCCGCTCGGCCACGCCGAGGTCACCCTGGAGGCGGTCAACGCCGACGCGCACTCCGCCGCCGTGCTCCAAGCCCCGCGCGGAGCAGCCGTGTTGATGCTGGAGCGGCTCACCCACCTGTCCGACGGGCGCCCCGTGGACCTGGAGTTCATCCGCTTCCGCGGCGACCGCATCAGCATGAGCGGCGTACTCCACCGCTCCCTCTGAACCGCGGCCCCGTCACGCCCACAGCCTGCGCCCTCTCCTCTCTTCTTCTCCCTTCCCATCGCCTGGAGACAGCCATGCCTCTCGTCCCGCACCTCGCCGACGTGCCCGTGACCATCGACGAGTCCAAGTGCATCGACGGCTGCACGCTCTGCGTCGACATGTGTCCGCTCGACTCCCTCGCGATCCGGGAGGACAACGGCAAGGCGTACATGCATGTGGACGAGTGCTGGTACTGCGGCCCCTGCGCGGCCCGGTGCCCCACCGGCGCGGTCACCGTCAACATGCCCTATCTGCTCCGGTGAAAGGCCACACCAGCATGCTCGGCAAGCGAGTCACACCGCTCCTGGCCCTCGCCCTGACCCTGTCGTCGGCCACGGGCTGCGGCGGCGCGGCCGGGGCCGACGACGGCAACGGGGCGAAGTCGGTCACGGTCACCGTCGGCTACCAGTCCAAGACCATCAACACCGTCACCGCCGGCACCCTCCTGCGCTCCCTCGGCTACTTCGAGGAGGAACTCGCCGCGCAGGGCCGCAAGGATGGCAACACGTACCACGTGCAGTGGCAGGACTACGCCACTGGCGCCCCCATCACCGCCCAGATGACCGCGGGGAAGATCGACATCGGCTCGATGGGTGACTTCCCGCTGCTCATCAACGCGGCCCGCGGCAAGGAGCTCAAGCAGCCGACGCAGCTCGTGTCCGTCACCGGTTACAACTTGCGCGGCGGCCTCAACACGGTGCTCGTCGCGCCCGGTTCACCGCTGAACTCCCTGAGCGACCTGCGCGGCAAGAAGGTGTCCACCAGCGTCGGCTCCGCCGCCGACGGCACGCTCGTTCGCGCGCTCCAGCAGGCCGGCATCGACCCGGACAAGGGCATCCACAAGCTCAACCAGCAGCCGAGCGTCGGCGCCTCCGCGCTCACCGCGGGCAGTGCCGACGCGCTCTCCCAGTTCGTCGCATGGCCGGGACAACTGGCCTTCGAGGGCAAGGGCAGGGCGCTGTACGACGGGGCCGAGTTGAACCTTCCGACTTTCCACGGCGTCACAGTCCGCGCGAAGTTCGCCAAGGCCCACGCCGCAGCCCTCGACGCCTTCCTCGCGGCCCAGCGCCGCGCCACCGACTATCTGCGTGCCAAGCCGGTCGCCGCCGCGGAATCGGTGGCCAAGGAGACCGGACTCCCCGCCGAGGTGGTGTACCTCTACAACGGCGCCAACGGCATCGCGACCTTCGACCCCGCCCTGCGTCCCGAACTGATCGACGCGCTCAAGCGGGACGTACCGGTCCTCAAGGGCGAGAAGCTCGTGAACGACGTGGATGTGGACGCCTTCGTCGACCCGGCGCCGCTCACGCGTGCCGTGCGGGCCCCCGCCTATCCGCAGGCACCCGCGGCCCGTCCCGAACTGTGGCTCAAGGGCCAGGACACGACCCGCTCCTTCGACAGCCCCAAGGACCTCCTCAAAGCGGTCAAGGCCGTCGACGCCACCGGCGTCCGCGCCGCGTACGTGCCCGACGCGGTGACCGGCACCCTGTGGTTCGCCGACCGCGCGGTGTGGGTGGCGGACGGCACGGACCTGCGCGCCTTCATCACCGCAGCCGGCGCCCGGGCATATGTCGCCCGGCACCCCGCCGCGCGGACCGTCGACTACGCGAACGCACTGGAGCTGGCCTCATGAGCGCGGGACGCCGGCTGCTGCGGGTGGCCTCGATCGTCGCGGCGCTCGCGCTGTGGCAGCTCCTCACCTCGCTCGACGTCGACCTGTGGCTGCGCTTCTCGCAGTTCCCCACCGTCGGCGAGGTGGCGGCCGCCTTCACCGACCGCGCCGCGACGGCCGCGTACTGGCAGGACCTCGGGTACAGCCTGCGCCGCATCGCGGTCGGCTTCCTGCTCGCCGCGGTCCTGGGCGTGGCGACCGGCACCGCCGTGGCCCGCTCGCGGTGGGCGGCGGACCTGCTCGGCCCGCTGATCGAGGCGGTCCGGCCGGTGCCCGCCATCGCCCTGGTGCCCGTCGCGATCCTGCTGCTGCCCACCAACGAGCAGGGCATCGTGTTCATCACGTTCACCGCCGCCTTCTTTCCCGTCGTCGTCTCGACCCGGCACGCGGTGCGCGCTCTGAGCCCGGTGTGGGAGGAGGCCGTGCTCACCCTGGGCGGCGGCCGGCTGCGCGTGCTGTTCTCGGTGGTGTTGCCCGGGGCGCTGCCGGGGATCTTCGGCGGCCTTTCGGTGGGAGTCGGCGTCTCGTGGATCTGTGTGATCTCCGCCGAAATGATCTCGGGGGAGTACGGGGTGGGCTACCGCACCTGGCAGGCGTACACCGTCGTCGACTACCCGGGCGTGTTCGTCGGCATGGTCACCATCGGTGCGCTCGGCTTGCTGACCTCGACGGCCGTGGAACTCGTCGGCCGCCGCGCCACCGCCTGGCTGCCCAGCCCCGCCGGCAGCCGCGCGACCCGTCGCGGCAGCGCCGCCATCCCCGTGCGGAAGCGGGTCGCCACGCTCGTACCGCGGAAGGAGCCCGTCGCATGAGCACCACCACGACGCTGCCCGCCCCGGCCGCCCTGGCCGGCGCCGAACTCGTGTTGCACGGCGTGCGGTTGGGCCACCCCGGCACGCCGCCTCTGTTCGGTGCGCTCGATCTGCGGGTGGCGCCGGGGGAGGTGCTGACCGTCGTCGGGCCCTCCGGCTGCGGGAAGTCCACCCTGCTGCGCACCCTGGCCGGACTGCTGCCCGCGCTCGGCGGCCGGGTCACCCAGGACGGGCGGGCGATCACCCGCCCCGACGCCGACCGGGCCCTGGTCTTCCAGCACGACGCGCTGCTGCCGTGGCGCACCGCGCGCGCCAACGTCGAGCTGCCGCTGGCGATCCGGCGCATCCCGAGGGACGAGCGCCGGCGTGCCGCCGCCGAGTGGCTGGACCGGGTCGACCTGTCCGGACACGCCACCAGGCTCCCGCACCGGCTCTCCGGCGGCCAGCGTCAACGGGTGCAGCTGGCACGGGCGTTGGCGGGCCGGCCCCGCTGCGTCCTGATGGACGAACCCTTCGGCGCACTCGACGCACACACCCGGACCGGGATGCAGGACCTGCTCGTGGACATCCTCGGCGAGTCCGGCGCCACCGTCGTCTTCGTCACGCACGACGTGGACGAGGCACTCCACCTCGGCGACCGGGTCGCCCTGCTCGCCACGGGCCAGGTGCTCCCCGTCCCGCACCCCCGGCAGCGCGACGCGGACCAGGCCCCCGCCACCACGGCGCTGCGCCGCCGCGTCCTTGCCTCCCTCTGAGGCTCTGAAACTCTGAAAGGCCCTCTGTGGAAACCCCTTTGATGACCGTACCCGCCCTCGCCGACGCGACCGAACTCGCCTGCGACGTGCTGGTCATCGGCGGCGGCACCGCCGGCACCATGGCCGCGCTCACCGCCGCCGGGCGCGGCGCGAACGTCCTGCTCCTGGAGAAGGCACACGTGCGGCACTCCGGGGCGCTCGCCATGGGCATGGACGGGGTCAACAACGCGGTCGTCCCGGGCCGTGCCGAACCCGACGACTACGTCGCCGAGATCACCCGCGCCAACGACGGCGTCGTCGACCAGTCCACCGTGCGTCAGACCGCGACCCGGGGCTTCGCCATGGTCAAGCGGCTGGAGTCGTACGGGGTCAAGTTCGAGAAGGACGAACACGGCGAGTACGCGGTACGCCAGGTCCACCGCTCGGGCTCCTACGTACTGCCCATGCCGGAGGGCAAGGACGTCAAGAAGGTCCTCTACCGGCAGTTGCGGCGGCGCGAGATGCGCGAGCGGATCCGCATCGAGAACCGGGTGATGCCCGTACGGGTGCTCACGGCAGGCGGCCGTGCCGTCGGCGCGGCCGGGTTCAACACCCGCACCGGCGAGTTCGTCACCGTACGGGCGGGCGCCGTCATCCTGGCCACCGGCCCCTGCGGCCGGCTCGGCCTGCCCGCGTCCGGCTATCTCTACGGCACGTACGAGAACCCGACCAACGCGGGCGACGGCTACGCCATGGCCTACCACGCCGGGGCCGCCCTCACCGGGATCGAGTGCTTCCAGATCAACCCGCTGATCAAGGACTACAACGGGCCGGCCTGCGCGTATGTGGCCAACCCGTTCGGCGGCTACCAGGTCAACCGGCACGGCGAACGGTTCGTCGAGTCGGACTACTGGTCGGGGCAGATGATGGCCGAGTTCTCCGCCGAACTCGCCTCCGACCGGGCGCCGGTGTACCTCAAGCTCAGTCATCTGCCCGAGGAGACCATCGGCGCCGTCGAGTCGATCCTGCACACCACGGAACGGCCCACCCGGGGCACCTTCCACCAGGGCCGCGGCCACGACTACCGCACCCACGACATCGAGATGCACATCTCGGAGATCGGACTGTGCGGCGGGCACTCCGCGTCGGGCGTACGCGTCGACGCCCACGCCCGCACCACCGTGCCCGGCCTGTACGCGGCCGGCGACCTCGCCTGCGTACCGCACAACTACATGATCGGCGCCTTCGTCTACGGCGACCTCGCCGGTGAGGACGCCGCCCAATTCCCCTGCTACGAGGGCGAGTTGCCCGCGTCTCAAATAGCCGCCGCGCACGAGCTCGTCTACCGGCCGCTGCGCAATCCGGACGGGCCGCCGCAGCCGCAGGTGGAGTACAAGCTGCGGCGGTTCGTCAACGACTATGTCGCGCCCCCGAAGACCGGCGCCAAGCTGTCGCTCGCGGTCGAGGCGTTCGACCGGATGCGCGGGGAGATCGCCGGGATGGGCGCCCGCACCCCGCACGAGCTGATGCGCTGCGCCGAGGTGAGCTTCATCCGGGACTGCGCCGAGATGGCGGCCCGCTCCTCGCTCGCCAGGACCGAGTCCCGCTGGGGCCTGTACCACCAGCGTCTCGACCATCCGGAACAGGACGACGCGGGCTGGCTGCACCATCTGGATCTGCGTAAGTCGCCTTCCGGAACCATGGAGTTCACCGCCCGCCCGGTCGAGCCGTACGTCGTCCCGGTCCCGGAGTTCACACCGTCCGGCGGACCCGAACGGCCCCTCGGAGAGGTCGCCCTGGTACCCGTCGCGACGGCAGGACCACGCGAGACGGCCCGGGCCGCGGGGGCGGGGGGAGCGGCGGGGACGGAAGGAGCGGCCGGGGCGGCGCCCGCCGAAGCCTCGGCTCCGTACGCCCCGCTCCCGGTGTCGGAGCCAGGCGCTGCCCTGCTGGACCTGCTCGCCCTGGCCGAGGACTCCCCGGACCTGGCGACGCTCGCCCCCTATCTCGTCGACACCGACCCCGCGGTCCGCGCGGCCGCAGTCACCGTGCTCGGCGAGACCGTGCCGTCGGGCGCCGGCATCGCCCTGGCCGCACGGCTGCGGGACGGCGCGCCCGCCGTACGGTCCGTCGCGGCGGCCGTCCTGCGCGAACTGGCCGAAGTGCTGCCCGCGGACGCCGAGTTGAGCGCCGCGCTGCGCGAGGCACTCGATGTGCCCGACCCCACCGTACGCACCGCCGCCCTCGACGTGCTGCGGGCGCTGCGGCTGGGCGACGCTCCGCTGTACGCGGCCCGCCTCGCCGACACCGACATCGAGGTGCGCATCCACGCCGTACGGGGCTTGGTGGCGGTGGACGCCGTCACGGAGCTGGCCCGGGCCGCGGCCGACCCCGCGCGCGAGGTACGAGTCGCGGTGGCCCGGGGCGTCGCGGCCCTGCGCGCCCCGCGGCCCGTCTCGCTCGACCCGCTCCTCGACGACCGCGACCCCCTCGTCAGGGCGGCCGCCCTCGCCGCCCTCGCGGCGACCGGCTGCCCGGCCCCGTACGCGGAACACGCTGTCACCGCGCTCGCGGACCCCGCCTGGCAGGTCAGGGCCGGTGCCGCCGCGGCCCTGAAGGGAGCCGCCCCGGAGGCCGCCGTCCCCGCCCTTGCCGAGACGCTCACCGACACCAACGCGGACGTCCGCAAGGCCGCTGTCCTGTCCCTGCTCGCCCATCGCGCCCACGCCGAAGCCCGTGACGCACTGGCGACCGCCGTCACGGACACGGACGCCGACGTCCGCGCCTACGCGGGGCGCGCCTGACGCGGCCCGTGGGGCGGCGCCGCCTGAACAGGTCGTTCCGCCCCGCCCCGTACCCCACCCGTACCGCGGGCCGCCCCGTGCGCCGCGGGCCGCGCGCCGAGAAGCCGCTTCGTGGCTTTCGCCCCTGGTCGGCTTGGGGCGGGCCGCCTGCGCAAGGACCTGCCGGTGTACTGACGGCGGTCTTTGGACTCCAACGGAGCGGGACTAAGGGCCTGGTTCACACGGAAAAGGGCGCTGCTGTCCGCATATTCGCTTTCATTCGCCAGCGGCAGGGCAATGAGAGGCGTATACCGGCGCATTCTCCGTATGAACAGGAGTCACTAGTCCGATGCTGACGCTCAATTCCTCGCAGATCGGCCCCTCGGCGGCCCGGAAAGCCACGTTGCACTACTGCCGCGCCCACTGCCCGTGGGTGGACCCGGACGAAGTCGTCCTGGTGGTCGCGGAGTTGCTCGGCAACGCCATACGGCACACGTACGGCCCCTGGCATCTCTTCCTGGACCAGCGCAAGGGCAAGCTCGTGGCCGGAGTTCGCGACCACAGCAACGCCGTTCCGGCTCCGAGGGCCGGGGGCCCGGACCATGACGGCGGATTCGGGCTCGGTATCGTCCGCCGGCTCGCCAGCGACCTCTCGGTCATCCCGCACCCGCACGGCAAGACCGTTCAGGCGATCTGGGTCCGCACCGAGCGGCCCGAGCGCACCGAGCGGCCGCACGTCACGGCCGGTCGGACGAGGCCCGGCCAGCAGAGCCGGCGCGCCTGCCGGGAACAGGTCAACTGAGCTGCTGCGCACCATGGTTGAGCGCTGCTCCCGGCTCTCGTCCGACCCCCGCGTCCCTTACACCCCGCTCTCGTACGCCTCCCTGCGGCGGACCACGAGTACGGCTCGGTCGTCGACGTGTCCCGTCAGTGAATCGCCCTGCGCCATCAGGGCGTTCGCGATCTCGGCGAGGGGCATCCCGCGCCGGCGGGCGGTGGCCTCGCAGATGACGGCGAGCCCGGCGTCGATCGGCAGCTGCGGGCCCTCCACCAGGCCGTCCGTGACGAGGGCGAGCAGATCGCCCGGGGCCATCTCCAGCGAGTGCACCGGAAAGCGGCTGCCCGCGACCACACCCAGCGGAGGCCCGCCCGGGTACTCGCGGACCTCTGCGCCGTCCTTGTCGGAGAGCACCAGCGGGACGTGCCCGGCCCGCGCGGTCGCGACCCGGCCGTCGGGGGTGAGCAGGGCGTACAGGCAGGTCGCGAAGACCGGCATGCGCATCTGGAGCATCAGGTCGTTGGTGCGGGCCAGCACCTGATCGGGGGCCGGCTCCTGCCAGGCGTAGGCGTGCATCGCGGTGCGCACCTGTCCCATCAGGGCGGCGGCCTGCACATTGTGTCCCTGTACGTCACCGATGATGCACGCGGTGCTGCCGTCGGGCAGGGCGATCACGTCGTACCAGTCACCGCCGACGTCCAGACCCTGGTGGGCGGGGCTGTAGCGCGCCTCGATCTCGTAACCGACGACGGCCGGCAGCGTGGCGGGCAGCAGATCGCGCTGCACGGTGGCGGCCAGTTCGGAACGGGCCGCCTGCAGCCGGATGCGTTCCCATGCCTGCCCGGCGACGTCCGCCATGACCCCGACGAGGGTCCGCTCCTGGTTGGAGAGGTCGTGCGGCCGGTCGAAGGTCACCACCCAACCGCCGAGCGGCGAGGCCCCCTGGCCGCGCAGCGGAATCATGATGAACGACTCGGCGGAGGTGGCGTCGAGCAGGCTGTGCGCCTGCGGCCACGACCGCCGGTAGTCCTCGCGCGTCGCGATGAACAGGGGCGTCCCGGTGCGGATCGCCTCGGTCAGGGGCTTGGGGGCGTCCAGCGGCAGCCCGTGCAGGGAGCGGGCGAGCGCGGGGTCGATCCCGGAGCCGAACGTCACGCGCAGCCGTTCTTCCTCCACGAACGCCAGCAGGGTGCCGGTGCCGCCGAAGGCCGGCGCGACCTTGTTCAGGATCGCCGCCGTCAGCTCGTCCTCCGTCGCCGCGGCCACGAACGCGGCGGCCAGCTGCTGTGCGAGGTCAACGCGCCGCCGGGCGTCGGCGTGCGCCTTGACGAGCGACTGATGACGTTCCATGGCCGCCGTGGTGTTGGTGGTCGTTCCCACGACGCGTCGGCCTCCGTCGAACCCGAAGCGCACGAGCCGGGCGAGGGTGCGCAGCCAGTTCAGACGACCGTGCCCGTCGGGCATGCGGAAGTCGACGTCCACCTCCCGCGAGTGGCCTCTGCGCAGCGCCCAGAACGCCGCCTCCACCCGGCCCACGTCCTCGGCGTAGACCAGGCCGAGCAACGCGTCGAGCGACATCGTGTCGCCCGGTCCCATGTCGTTGTACAGGCGTTCGCCGTCGAGCCAGCTGAACGCGTCCGCCTGCTCGTCGTAGACCCACAGGGAGTGGTCCGCGAGGACCGTCATGGAGCGCAGCGCCTCCCAGTGCAGCCACTCGCCCTCTTCCTCCTCCTCGATCTCCACCAGGACGGCGGGGTCGCCGTCGCAGCGGTCGATGCGGCGCGCCGACGTCATGCAGATGACCGCGCCGTCCGGGTGGGCGTACTCGATCGGCTGCCGGCAGGTGCGTCCCCCGCCGTGCAGGGCGTCCAGGAGCAGCTGGCGGGAGATGGCCATGCTGGTCGGCGCGAGCAGGTCGGAGAAGGTCCATCGGGGCGACGCGTCGTTCAGCAGGGCGGCCCGGGCCCGCGGACTCGCCTGGACGAGTTCGGCCGCCCCTGAGGGTTCGGCGGCGGGTGCGAGCAGCATCCACATGCCGTCGGCGCGGAGCTCGGCGTGACGGAGGCAGGCGTGGTCGGGGGTGTCTTCGCGCATGGACATCGATCTCGATAGCGACGGGATGGGGGGCGGGCCTTCCTGCGGGCGGGTCTTCCATCCCAGCCGACCCGGGCCCGGCCCGCCGCCCGCGAAAGTCCCTTGCTGCGGGCCAAAGGTCCCCTACGACCCGTCACATCGGCACCGCCACATCGGCGACCGTCACCTCGGAGTCAGTTACGCTCACGCCCCGTCACGCCCCCGGTCACCTCGGCGGCCCCTTACACCCGGGGCCGGTACGTCCGTGATCCGCCCCGCCCACGCCCCGACACGCCCACACCCCGCCACGCCCACGCCCGGCACAACCTCGACGGGGCGGAGCTGTTCGACAGGGTCTGAAGAACGCTCCGCCCGTGCGGCGCCGCTGCCGCCGCCGCACGGGGCGGCAGCGGCGCGGCCCCTCCTGAACGGTCAACGCGCCTACGGGCGGCCTGAGTCGGGGCCGGCGACGGCGGCTTCGAGGGTGGGGTGGACGGTGAAGAACTGGTCCGTGCCGGTCACGTGCAGCAGGCGGAGCAGGCTCTCGGAGGGTGCGGCGATGCTCAACGCGGTGGCGGCGTGCACACGAAGCAGAACGTTGAGTGCGGAGGAGTCGCAGAACGTGATGCGCGAGGCCTCCAGAATCACGTGCCGGTGCCGGCCGGCGGCCTCTTCGAGGGCGTCCTTGAGGGGACCGAGCGTGTCGAGATCGAGGTCACCGGCGGCCTCGATCGCCCAGGCGTCGTCCAGCGGGTACTGTGCGCCGAGTACTCCGGCCGGCGGCACGGCTGCTCCGTGGTCCGCTCCGTGTTCTGTCGTCATGCGGAGAGTATGCCCACCCCCGGCTCCGGCGGTCCGCATCGGTGTGCGAGTGCGCGCATCACGACATGGCCGCGTGGCCCGTTTGTTGGGTTCTGCGTGATTTCCCGTCACCGACCGCCGCCCGGCTCGCGCCCGACACCCCGCCAACCCTCGCCACGGCAACCGCTAGGCTCGGCCTTCTGCGTACATGCCGCCGATGGGCGCGCGGCGTTCGGAAGGGGGCCAGGTGAGAGCGGCGCGCGCGTTGGCGACGCTGGACGAGGTCGAGCTCGGGGACCACGTCTGCTGGCGCATGCGGCAGACCGGCGGGTCGCTGGCCGACACGCGGGCCTTCGTGGCCGACGGAGCCCTGTACGGCGACAAGATCGTGATCGTCGGCTCCACCGGAGCCGTCTCCCGCATCCCCCGGGACGCGGGGCCCGCCGTCTCGGTCGTCGTCGACGTCCCGGGCGCCGCCGACGCCGACTTCGTGCTCGCGGCGGTGCGCCGCGAGGCACGCACGGCGGTGCGCGAAGGGTTCCGCTCCGTACGCGTGCTCAACGAGCGGACACCGCCGAAGCCGGTTCCCGGTGCGGAGGAGGAGCTGCTCGCCCAGGAGCTCAAGCTCGACCAGTTCGCGTCGGAGAGCGGCGCGATCGTGGTCTGCGCCGTGACGCCTTCCGGATGGGACGCGTCTACGCTGGAACATATGGCATGTGTGCACCCGCACGAGGTGGGCATGCGTGCTGAACACCCGGCCTTCCGCATGTTCAGCACGGGTGCCGACAGCTGGAGTGTGGACGGTGTGATCGACTCGCAGTGCGCGCCGGTGTTCAGCGCGGCGGTACGCGCGGCAGCGCTGCGCGTACCCACGCTGACGCTGCGTTTCGACACAGTCGACATGATCGACGCCGCCGGTATGCACGCCCTGGTGGACGCGGTCCGCGGCCTGCCGGACCGCCGCGTCCTCGTGGAGGGCGCCAACGACACCGTACGGCTGTGCTGGAATCTCGCCGGCTACGCGACGAGCGACACCGCGGTGGTGATGGGCGCATGAGCGGCACCCCGCCCGCCAAGACCTCTCCGCCGCCCAGGACACCCGACGCGCCCGAACCCGGATTCCGCCACGAGCTCTACCCCTACCGCGGGAACGCCGAGTTCCTCTCCGGCACCCAGGGCTTCATCCGGGCAGCCCTTGAGGCCGGGGAGGCCGTCGTCGTCGCCGTCCCCTCCGACAAGGCCTCACTGCTGCGCGAGGAGTTCCCCGACGAGCCCGCCGTGACCTTCGTGGAGACCTCGACGGCCGGCGCGAGCCCCGGTCGCCTCGTCGCCGCCTGGACGGAGTGGATGAGCGAGCGCGGCGAGGGCGGCAGGCCGGTGCGCGGCATCGGCGAGACGGCCTGGCGCCAGGCGCGCAGCGCGGCCCACCTCTCCGAGCTGCGCTACCACGAGTGGCTCCTCAACCGGGCCTTCGCGCGCAGCTCCGCCTGGTCGATGCTGTGCCCCTACGACACCGCCGACGACGACCGCGGCGCGCTGCGCAGCGTCTCCCGCTGCCACCCGCTGATCCACCAGGACGGACGGTCCGTGCGCAACGAGGGCTACCTGAGCGCCGACGAGTACGTCTTCGACGCCCTGAGCGACCCCTGTGACCCGCATCAGGAACTGACCTACACCAGCGGCGACCTCTCCGCGATCCGCTCGAAGGTGTCGCAGTGCGCCAGCGACGCGGGGGTGGCCGAGGACCAGTTGCCGAAACTCGCGGTGGCGGTCACCGAGATCGCCACGAACAGCATCCGCCACGGCGGCGGCCAGGGCACGCTGCGCACCTGGTCGGACCCCACGACGTTCCTCTGTGAGTTCCGGGACGGCGGCTACATCTCCGACGTCATGGCGGGCCGCACCCGCCCGACGGCCGGCCAACTGGGCGGCCGCGGGCTGTGGCTCGCCCACCAGCTCTGCGACCTGGTCGAGATCCGCTCGTCCCCCGAGCAGGGCACGACCATTCGCCTGCACACGGACATCTCTCAGTAGCAGGGCGGCCGTTGGGCCGCGGCGGGTCACGGAGGTGTCGACGGATTCCCGGGCGCGGGCGCGCAAGATCCCGAGGCTTCCCTTCCGGCGGGGTCCAGTGGAGCGGGCAGGTGACCGCACGTGCCATGACCGACGCCGAGCGAAGAGATCGCGCGAGTTTTCGGTCACCCCATGAGACACTCTGGCCCATCGCATGTCATGTACCGGACATCAGCGGGCCGCGGGCATCCCCGCGGTGCGCACGACGTTGGGGGAGTACGCCATGGACCGATCCACATCCAAGGGCTGGAGCCGGGCGAGCCTCGCGCTGGGGACGGCGTTGGTGTCGACCGTGCTCTGCGCCACGGCGAGTACGGCGGCGCCCGCAGACACGAGCGGCCGCGCCGGGAGTGCCGCCGCATCCGTGAGTGCAGCCGCCGCATCCGTGAGCGCTCAACGCGCCTGTCCCGTCGTCTACTTCGACCTGGGCGAGACGCTGGTGCACACCTCCGACGACGGCGGCACCAGCTATCAGCCGGGCGCCGCCGCCTATCTGCGGGCCCTGCGCGCGCGTCACATCAGGGTCGGTCTGATCACCAACGTCCCGCCCTCCTGGGGCGCGACCGACGCCGAGCGCGCCGCCCGCCTGAAGAAGGAGGTCGACGCCACCTGGCGGGGCTCCGCGCCCTTCGCCTGGCAGGACTTCGGCGACCGGATCCTCACCCCGCGTACCGACGCGGAACGCAAACCGGCCCCCGTCCTGTGGCAGCGCGCCAAGGCCGTATCCGGGCGCTGCCTGCTCGTCTACCAGGCGGAGACGGCCGAGGAGATCCAGATCGCGGCGTCCCTCGGCTTCGTGCCGTACCAGGTCGAACAGCCTCACAGGCCCGCCTTCCTGCCCGTCCGCCTGGTGCGACTCCTCGGCCGCCTGCCGCACTGAGCCAACCCGGCACTGCCCGGTGTTCCTCGAAAACCCCTGGGAACACCGGGCCCCCCGCCGGCTCAAGTCCGGTCCGGTGCATCATGGCGGCGGACGCTCCAGCGCAACCCACGCCGGAGTGCGGGCTCGAACAGGGGGAGGGACCCGTGGCTGCCGTCCGATGATCCGCCGACAGAACCTACGGGCCCCGCGGAGGCCCACGGCGTACGCCTTCGGGTGACGACCCGGCCGCGTCGCCGCCGTCCTGGTCACCACCGCCACCGGTCGCGTCCGCTCCCGACCCGGGGCCGGCGCCCGGCGCCCGGGGCGTGTGCTGCGCCGACGGGGCGGCGTGCCGGGGCTGCACCACGCCGCTGTGCAGCAGCAGTTGGACGGCGCCGAGCAGGACGGCCGTGGCCAGTGCGCTGTGCAGCAGCAGGGTGTCCAGATGACCGGCGGAGACGTAGGCGCCCACGGCGATCGCGGCCAGCGCGCACACCGCGCGGTCCACGATGCTCTCGATCGACAGCAGCGTGGCGCGCGGGGCGTCGGCGGGCATCGCGTCGTTCACCAGCTTGCGCTGGACCGGATAGACGAAGCCCGTCGCGGCGGCGAACAGACACAGCAGCGCGACGACGGTCCAGGGCCCGCCGACCGCCATCGCCGCCAGGGTGCCCGCGAGCGCGAGACTCAGGACCGACACCCACGCGACCGGCGTGAGCCGGCGGCTCAGCCACTGGGGGCGGGCCGAGGCCACCGCCTCCGCCACCGTCATCGCGGCCAGCACACCACCGCTCGACGCCTCCCCGATCCCGTGGTCGAGCAGAATCGGCTGGAACAGGTTGACCTGGCAGATCCGGGACAACGTGAACACCGCCACACCCTGCACCATCACCAGACCGAGCCACCGCGACGAGGCCACGCAGCGCAGCGCGGCCCCCGCATCCCGCAGGAAGGCGCCACCCCCGCGTCCCGCGGCCGCCCGGCCGCCCGGCTCCCGCCCACCCGCCGCCCGGGGCAGCGCCACGGCGCAGACGAGGGAGCCCGCCGCGCTCGCCGCGCTCAGCACGTACGGCGCCGTGTGCGCGACCGCCATCAGGGGCCCGACCAGCGGCCAGCACACCACCTTCGCCGCGAGCCCCAGGGCGCGCGCGGTGCCCTCCGCGTTCAGATAGTGCGCGTCGCACTTCTCGGCCCGCAGCCCGTCGTACAGATAGGCACTCGCCGCCCCCGAGGTGAGCGAGCGGCCCAGGGCGATGGCAAGGAAGTGGAGCAGGAAGCCGGTGTACGAGGCGCTGAGCACCGGAGCCAGGTTGGCGGCCGTCATCACCACGGCCCCGGCCCGCAGACAGTTGCGGGCGCCGATCCGGTCGGCGATCAGCCCGGTCGGGATCTCGAACAGGCAGAACGCCACGTAATAGATGCTCTGGATGCCGAAGATCTGCCCGTCGGAGAGCCCGGCCGTCTTCTGGTACTCGTAGAAGACCGGCATCCACCACAGCAGGTTGAACAGGAGCTGGAAGCCGTAGTTGAGCCGGATGATCCGCCGGGCCCGAGGCGTCGCAGGGGCGCGCGTCTTCCCGCCTCGGCGCGACACGAGACCCGGGCTCACAGGGCGTAGGGGCGGATCTGGACCAGCCGGAAGTCGCCCCGCTCGGTCATCAGCCACTCGATGTCCAGCGGCCGGTCGACGTCGGCCGCACTGAAGTGGGACTGCAGCAGCCGCCCGGTCAGCGACAGGTCGGCGAGGCGGGCGCGGGTGGCGGCGGGCAGCCCGTCGCCCCACGAGCCGAGCGCGACGGTACGCCCGCCGCCCTCCACCACGTTGTACAGGTACTGCTGCGGCAGGACCGATCCGTCGACGACCTGTTCCGGCGAGCCGGGCGAGCAGTTGAGGTAAACGTTGCGGAAGTCGCCCCGGCGGGTCGGGTCGCACGTCACGAGGACACCGCCGAGCGAGGCCGGCACGTACTCCTGGATGATCACGCCCATGTACGTGTCGTCGAGGGAGATCCCCACCTGGTGACGGAGCCGCACGCTGCGGGGCGACACCAGGGAGGCCCACACCTGGCGTACGGCGTCCAGGAGTTGACCGGTGCCGTGCACGGTGGTGACGGAGTCGTAGACCCCGGCCGCGGAGAACCCGGGAAGGTCCTCCGCGTTGGAGGAGGAGCGCACCACGAGGCGTCCGCTCGCGGCCGGCGCGGTGGGGAAGGCCTGACTGATCTGCCGGGTGACAGACTCGGGTACGGGCGTGTGCCGGATCAGCTGCTGGAGCTGGAGACAGAGCGAGTCGAGGACGTCGCTCGCGTCGAGTTCGAGCGCCATCTTCAGCTTGCCGATGCCCTGTTGCAGCGCGGGCGACGAGGCGAGGAAGTGCTGCTGAAGGGCGAAGGGGAGCGCGACGCCCTCCGGGGCGCCGACCGTCGACGCCACGAAGTCGGCCGCGCGGGCGCGGAGTTCGGCCGTGGTCGGGTCCGTGAGGCCGAGCCGGCCTGCGAGGTGCCCGTAGAGGTCCTCGCGCGGCGGCCGGGGCCGCCCGTAGAAGGCGGTCAGATCGGCGGTGCGGCTGTCGAGGACGTGGTGCAGCTCGCCCAGGTTGGCGGCTTTGGTGCCGTACCGGTCGCTGTCGGCGGCGCGCAGCCGGTGCAGGGAGAGCACGGGGGCGTCTTCGAGCAGCGGGGGTTCGAGGCGGATGCGCTGCTGGTGCCAGGCCGGCGCCCGCAGCTCCGGCTCCGTGTCGAGGCGCTCCAGGGATATCTCTTCCTCGCCCACCCGGTAGCGCACCCACGCGCCGTCCAGGGCGTCCTTCTCGACGAGTTCCTCCAGATCGCGCACGATCGCGTTGGGTATACCCCAGCCGGAGGCCAGCACGTTGGTGTGGGAAAGCGGTGTGATAGGCGCGGTGTTGAGGAATCCGGCCACCCGGGGCACGTCGTCGGGCAGACACGGCATCGCCACGATGTCCGCCCAGCCGAGTCCGGCCTCCGCGGCCGCGTACTGCGCGCTGTCGCGGAAGTACCGCAGCCGTCCGGTGGCCTCACCCGGGTTGAGCGGAGTCCGTACGCGCGAGCCGAAGAGTTCGTGGCTCAGGATGCGCGGCACGCGCAGTTCACTGATCGCGGCCAGCTCCTCCTCCTGGCCGTGGTTGGCCGGCTTGAGCAGCACCGGCAGCCTCCCGTCGACCCGCTCACGCACGAACTCGTAGAAGAATTGCAGGAGTTCACCGTTCATGGTGTCGGCCTCGGTCGTCTCCAGGACGAAGAAGGTGCGCTCGCGGCCCTCCGCTTCCCGCTCGGTGTGCAGGGACAGCACCCCGAGCAGGAAGCGGCGCGCCGGGTCCATGTAGACGGAGGCGTTGAACGCGTCGAGGTCCGCGTCGAGTTCGGCGAGTTCCATGCCGAGGACGCGGGTGGCTATGTAGTTGACGTGGAAGGGGTGGGCCGCCGTGTCGAGCAGGTGCCAGGTGTCCTCGGCGCGGTCGACGACGACCTTCAGGTACGGATGCCCCGCGAGCACCCCCGACAGGGTGCGGAAGAGCGGCAGGGACAGGTTCTCGCCGACGACCGTACGGTCCGTGGCGGGCTGGGCGGCCCCGGCGAACAGCTGCGCGGTCATGCGGAGACCTCCTCGGGTCCGGCGGCGGGAAGGACGTGGGGCAGCGCGTCGACCAGCGTCTCGAAGTCGTGCAGCACGGTCCGTGCGTCGGTGGCCGAGAGCAGACACAGGGCGGCCATGGTGTTGGCGCCGGCGGCCGGGTCGTAGACCGGCACGACACTCCCGTCGGCGAGCGAGCTCTCCGCCACCACCGAAAGGTCGCTGCCCCGGCTCAGGGGCACCTCCTTGGCGACGGCCGGGAAGTCCCAGACCTTACGGCCCTGCCAGGCCTCACCCCGGCCGTCGACCGCGAGCACGACGAGCGAGCCCGCCGCGCCGGCCGCCTGCGCCGGCGTGAGGGACCGCTCGGGCCACTCGACCGTACGTCCGAGCAGGTGGTCGACAAGCATGCCGACGAGGTCGAGCCCGAAGACGTCCTCGATCTGCGGCACCGTCATCGCGCCACCGAACCGGGCGGCCGTCTCGATCAGCCACATGCTGCCGTCGGCGCCGAGCTTGATCTCGGTGTGCGTCCCGCAGTCCCGCAGACCGAGGGCGTCGACGGCTTCGCGCGCGAGCGCCACCACCCGGTCCTGGGCGTCCTGCGACAGCAGGGCGGGAGTGATGCCGGCGCGTTCGGTGAACGGCTCGACCGTGGGCATCCGGCCGCTGAGGCAGACCGGGTGGAACGCGCCGTCCGCTACGACCCCCTCCACGCTGACGTAATCGCCCCAGCCGGGCTCGTCGAACCAGTCCGCCGCGGTCCCCGTCACGATCTCCTCGACCACGAAGTGCCCCTGAGCCTCGGCCACATGCAGCTCCGCATACCCCAACTGCGCCGATGCGGCCATTACTTCACGCGAGCGCCGCCAGGCCTCGGCCACCTCGTGCGGGGCGCGGATGACCTGATGCGCGGTGGAACCCGCGCTCCAGGCCGCCTTCAGGAGCAGCGGGAAGCGCAGCACGCCGGCCGCCTCGTGCAGATCGGCCTCCGTGGCGACGGCGCGGAACTCGGGCTGCGCCAGACCGTGCTCCCGCCACGTGCGGCGCATCAGCCGCTTGTCGCGGGCGAGCGACGCGGCGCCGCCCGCCCCCGCGAGGCCGAGCTCCGCACACGCCTCGGCGACCGCGACAACCGCGTACTCGGAGAAGGTGAGCACTGCCTTCGCGCCCACTTCCTCGGCACGGGTGACGATCAGGGACACCAGGTCGGAACGTTCCGCCTCGCCGGGCGTCACGACCGAGGCGCACAGTCTCCGGGCGGAGCCCGCCACAGAGGGAGGAAGAGCGCTGAGCGCCAGCAGGTGCACCTCCGCCCGCGCGGCCGTCCGGGACAGGACGTGACCGAGCGGGGGACCACCCTTGGCATGCACTAACAGCACCTTGCTCACTGAAGTTCGTCTCCATTCGTCGTGTTGGTCGCGTCGGATCGCTCGCGTCGTGCCGGTCGCGTGGCGGGCCGCGGTGCCGTACGCGTCGCGCGAGTCGTCCTGTGCGTCGTACGTGTCGTCGGATGCGCCCGGGTGGGGACCGGTGACGCGCATCGGGTGCGGGGACACCCCGGCGTATGTGTCGGAGCGTGGTCACCCGCACACTCAAGGGGACCACGCGACAGACGCCCGCGACACCACAGGGGACGCCTGCCGTTCAGGCAAATGCCTGAGTCGCAGGCCGCGTTGGCGACCGCGAACGTTCTCCGGGCACGCGCCCCGGCCGCCACTTCGGCCGAGAACCGGGCATGCGCGGGACCGGGGCGGGATACCCATCGCTTTGTGACAGTGCGTCAGCCAACTGCGTACCGCATGCATACGGACGGAGAGACCGCTGTGAACGACTCCAGCTTCAAGGCACTCCTCGAAGACCTTCCCGTCTTCTGGTGGGAGGTGGACGAACCGTGGCAGGTACGGGAGCGCGGAGGCGGCGCCTTCGCCGACACCGGCACCGCGCAGCGCTTCCTCGACCGGATGCGCCAGGAACTCGCCGCCCCCGGACACCCGCCCCAGGACGGCCGCTGGCAGGCCAGATTCGACGGGCGCACCTTCGACGTGAGCTGGCCCCTCGACGAGAGCCCCGCCCCCAGCCGTACACGCGGGCTCGCCGTCGAGGTCGACACCCACCCCGACGCACCCCGCCGCTACGCCGCCTTCGCCGACCTCGTCGACCTGGCACCCGCGGCCGCCTTCATCCGGGACCGCCACGGCCGCTACCTGTGGGCCAACCACGCCTACGCGCACCTCTACGGAACCGTTCCCGAGGACGTCGTCGGCAAGTTCATCGAGGACCTTGACGCCCCCGCCGAGTCCGTCCAGTTCCGCGCCCTCGACCAGGAGATCCTCACCCGGGGCACGCCGGTGCGCCACACCCTCGACTACCGGCGCCCCGACGGCAGCGCCGGCCAGGCCGTGGGCCACCGCTTCCCCGTCCGGGAGAACGCCCACACCTGTGTCGCCGGGATCTACGTCGACATCACCGACCATCTACGGGCCACAATCCAGCGGCAGGAGGCCGAGGACAGCCTCCAGGCCCTGCGCGACCACAGCGGCCTGCCCTGCGCGCTGCTCTCCGCGAACGGGCGCGTGGTGGAGGCGAGTTCGGCGGCCGCCGAACTGTTCCGGCTGAGCCTGCCCGACCTGGTCGGCCGCCGCGCCCACACCCTGCTCGCGCCCGAGCCCGGCCTCGACCCGCTGCACCGCAAGTGGAACGGGCTGATAGCGCGCCGCACCCGACGCGTCGAGACGTACGCGGTGCTCATCGACGCCGAGGGACGCCAGCGCCGCGCCCAGCTCCATCTGACGACGGTGGGCCACTCCACGGCCCGCGCCCGCCATGTGTGGGCCGTGGTCACCCACCAGAGCCTCGCCCACGATGCCCATCCCGCGCTCACCGCCGCGCAGGTCCGCATCCTCTCCCTCCTCGCCGAGGGCAGCAGCAACGGCGACATCGCCACGTCCCTGAACCTGTCCCGGCAGACGGTCGACTACCACCTGAGCCGCCTGCGCGCCTTACTGGGCGCCGCGACCCGCCCCGCGCTCGTGGCCCGCGCCTACGTCCTCGGGATCCTCGCGCCCCGGGCCTGGCCTCCGCGCTCGGCGACGGCCGCCCACCCGCTGAGCACCGCCTGACCCCTTCGCGGCGGGCTCCGCCCATTCATGGGGTTCCTGCTGACGGGATGGGGCACTCGGGGGGCATCAACCGGATAGAGGAGATGCCATGTTGGCCATAGGCGCGGCGGTCCTGTTCGTGATCGCGTTCCTCATCAACGCTGCGGACATGTCGACCAACCATGTGTTCACGTCCACCAACGTCATGCTGCTCGGACTTGCCGCGCTGGCCCTGCACGTGGCGGGCATCGGCGCGGGCTGGTCCGGCCGCCGCCGACGCTAGGGGGTGTCTGGCGGGTGCGCCCGTCCGCAAGGCGGGTGCTTGGCCCGTAGTGGGGAGGGCCGCCTGACGACCCGCCCCACGCTCGTCCCGAGGGCGGCGCCCGACGATCCGCCCGACGCCCGACCTGAGGGCGGCGCCCGTCTCCTCCTCCCCGGGGAGCCGTGGACGCCGCCCTCACGCGCGTGGGCCGCGGATGGGAGCCGGCTCTCGTCCGCGGCTCGTGCGGCCCTTTAACGCATATGTCATGTCCCCGCACTTGTAGCCGCTCCGGAACTGGACAGAGCATAGAAGTGCGCAGAAAACTGGGGGGTCGCTTTTCTGGGGGCGTGCGTGGTTTAACTCGCAACTGCTTCATGCTCCCGCGCGCCCGAGCGACAACCGTATTCCGTCGGGGCATCGGTGATAAAACTGTCGTTGTCCCACTCGTCGGACGGTGTTAAAAGAACAGAAAGGTGGCGTCATGATGGAAGGCGTCAAGCGGATGATCGCTCTCGGTGCAGCTACTGCCGCACTCGCCGGGGGAGTGGCTTTCTCCTCGGTCGGTGTCGCTGAGGCGGCGCCGCAGCACACGGTCGCGGCCGCGTCCCACGGCAAGGAGAAGTGCCACGTGGTCAAGGGCTACTGGACGAAGACCTGGCACAAGGCCACGCGTGACCG
Source organism: Streptomyces sp. NPDC048361 (assembly GCF_040651795.1). Taxonomy (NCBI): domain Bacteria; kingdom Bacillati; phylum Actinomycetota; class Actinomycetes; order Kitasatosporales; family Streptomycetaceae; genus Streptomyces; species Streptomyces sp. NPDC048361. Next base: position 115,414 of record NZ_JBEZKW010000012.1, on the reverse strand, counting down.
GCACGGCAAGGTGCACCCGGGGTACTGGACCAAGACCTGGCACAAGGCGCACAAGGTCTGCCACCGCTAAGCCCGCCGGGCTCGCGCAAAGAGTTGGCGAGCCGGCGCTCAAGAGGTCATAAAAAACGGCACGGCGTCACTCGTCGGAAAACCCGACGGGCGGCGCCGCGCCGTTTTGCCGTGGTGCATTTCTGTGAATTGACTGTGCTTGACGCCGGGCGGATGGGGCTGAAGGTGCGGCAGGGCTGGAAGCGTTTTATTCCAAAACTTGACCCCTTGTTCTGCAACCGCCGGAGAAAATGCGCCGCGAGGGGGTGCCGTTCTTGCCGTCTTGCCGGGGAATGTCTATTTCCGGGTCCGATATGCGGGTCCGATTCGGATTCGGGGTCCGATTCCGGATCGGGCGCAGGGCGCGGGTCGGTGGGGAGGGCTGGGTGCGAGCACTCGGTGGGGAGCACTCGGCGTCGAGCGGGCGGGTGGCGCCAGGCGGGGGGCTGCGCCCCGCGCCAGGCGGGGGGCTGCGCCCGACCTATTGTTACGACAGCTTGATAAGCCTATTGTAACTATCCATGGACCATGCCATACCTGCCACGGAAGACCCGAGGGACCCGAGGGACCCGACGGGCGCGACGGGCGCCGCCGGTGTGCCGGGTGCGACGGGCGCGGACGACCCCGGTGAGGTGGCGGCGACGCTGCGGCTGGCCGTCGGCCGGATCGCCCGCAAACTGCGGCGGACCCATGCCGTGGGCGACACCACCCTGTCCGAGGTGTCCGTACTGGCCCGCCTGGAGCGGGACGGGCCGGATTCGCCGGGAGCGCTCGCGGAGCTGGAACGCGTCCGGCCCCAGGCCATGGCCACCACGCTGGCCGCGCTCGAACAGCGCGGGCTCGTCAGCCGAGAACCCGACGCGTCCGACCGGCGCCGCGTGGTGATGACGGTGACCGAGGCCGGCCGCACGGTGATCCTGGACCGGCGGTCGGAGTCCGTACGAGGCCTCGCCCACGCGATCGAGGCCGAACTCACCCCCGCCGAACGACGCGAACTGGTGGCGGCCCTGTCGCTGCTCGAACGACTGGCGGAGCGACTGTGAGCGGCAACGGGCCAACATCCAACAAGCCCTCGGGCAAGGCCACTTCGGGCCCCGGAGGCGACGGCGGAAAGGCTGACGGCGAAGGACCCGGCGCGCCCCGGGAACGGGACGACCGCTACAAGTGGGTCGCTCTCTCCAACACCACCCTCGGCGTGCTGATCGCGACGATCGACGGCTCGATCGTGATCATCTCCCTGCCCGCCATCTTCCGCGGCATCGGACTCGACCCCCTCGCCCCGGGCAACATCGGCTACCTGCTCTGGATGATCCTCGGCTATCTGCTGGTCTCCGCGGTGCTCGTCGTCTCACTCGGACGCCTCGGCGACATGTTCGGCCGGGTCCGCATGTACAACATGGGCTTCGCGGTCTTCGCCTGCGCCTCGCTCGCGCTCTCCCTCGACCCGTTCAAGGGCGGCAGCGGCGCGCTGTGGCTGATCGGCTTCCGCGTCGTCCAAGCGGTCGGCGGGTCGATGCTGACGGCGAACTCGGCGGCCATCCTCACCGACGCCTTCCCCACCCGGCAGCGCGGCATGGCGCTCGGCGTCAACCAAATCACCGCCCTGGCAGGCCAGTTCCTCGGGCTGATCGTGGGCGGCCTCCTCGCCACCGTGGACTGGCGGGCCGTGTTCTGGGTCAGCGTGCCGATCGGCGTGGTCGGCACCATCTGGTCGTACCGCAGCCTGCGCGAGACCGGCAGCCGCAGGCCCGGCCGGATCGACTGGATGGGCAACCTGACATTCACCGCCGGCGCGGGCGCCCTGCTCGCCTCCATCACGTACGGAATCCAGCCCTACGGCGGCCACTCGACCGGCTGGACCAACCCCTTCGTGCTGGGCGGACTGAGCACAGGCGTCCTGCTCCTCGGGGTCTTCTGCATCGTGGAGACACGCATCGCCGAACCCATGTTCCGCCTCGGCCTCTTCCGCAACCGGGCATTCGCGGCCGGCAACATGGCGGCGCTGCTCACCGCGATCGCCCGAGGCGGCATGCAGTTCATGCTGATCATCTGGCTCCAGGGCATCTGGCTGCCACTGCACGGCTACGACTTCGAGCGCACACCGCTGTGGGCCGGCATCTTCATGCTGCCGCTCACGCTGGGCTTCCTGATAGCCGGGCCCGTCTCGGGCTATCTGTCGGACCGCTTCGGGGCGCGGCTCTTCTCCACCAGCGGGCTGCTCCTCGTGGCCTGTTCCTTCGTCGGACTCCTGGCCCTGCCGGTCGACTTCTCCTACCCGGCCTTCGCGGGGCTGCTGCTTCTCAGCGGGGTCGGCCAGGGCATGTTCTCGGCGCCCAACACGTCGGCGATCATGGGAAGTGTCGCGCCGGAACAGCGCGGAGTGGCGTCCGGCATGCGCTCGACGTTCCAGAACTCCGGCACCGCCCTGTCGATGGGCCTCTCCTTCTCGTTGATGATCGTCGGCCTCGCCGGTTCGCTGCCGCACGCACTGAGCGGCGGCCTCCAGGCACAGGGCGTACCGGCGGGCACGGCCGAGCAGGTGGCGGGTCTGCCGCCGGTCAGCACCCTGTTCGCCACGTTCCTCGGCGACAACCCGATCAGCCATCTACTCGCGCCCAGCGGGGTTTTGGACACCCTGCCCGCGCACAACGTCGCCGTCCTCACCGGGCACAGCTTCTTCCCCGCACTGGTTTCGGGCCCCTTCCACGACGGTCTCGTCACGGTGTTCGGCGTGGCCACGGTCATGTCCCTGGTGGCGGCACTCGCATCGGCACTGCGGGGCCGGCGGACTTCCGCCTAGCCGTACGTCACGACGGTTCGCTGTCAGCTGTCAGCTGTTATCTGTCAACTGCCCGGCGTCGGGTGCCAGTTGTCAGCGGGCCGGTCGCCCAAGTCGGGAGCCAGACCGGCTCCGGGAGCTTCGGCAGGGTCGCGAGGTGGTCGACGATGCCGCGCAGCCCGGGATGCGGACTGGTCCGGGGGAGGAGGAGCGAGAGCGGATAGGCGATGGCCGGATTGACCAGGGGAATGCGGCGCAGATCGTAGGTGGCCGGCCAGATGTACCGGTCGCGCGCCCCCACCAGCGTGGCCACGTCCGCCGACTCGGCGAGGGTGTCCAGGAGCACCTCGTCGCCGAAGTGCGGGCCGGCCGCGTCGATACGCAGGTCGAAGTCGGTGGCGAGCTGATCGTAGAACTCCGCCCATTCGCTGCGCGGCGCGATGCCCGGCAGCCAGATCCGGTGCTTGCGCAGCTGCGCCGGTGTCAACCGCCGCGCGGAGGCGAGCGGGTGGCGCGGGCCGACGAGCAGTTCGAGGGGGGAGTGGAACGCCGGGACCATGCGTACACCGGGCGGGAGCAGGGCGGGGTCGGTGACGGACCGGAACGACGCGTCGACATCGCCCGCCTCGACGGCGGCGACCGCCGCCCGTGGGTCGTCGACCCGGAGAGTCACCACGTCGAGATCGGTCCCGGGATGAGACCGCCAGTACGCGTGCAGCATGACGGCCTGGGCGCTGCGCCGGCCCAGGACGTCGATGCGGAGGGCACGGGAGCCCGGCCTGACCGCCGCGACGGCCCGCTCGACGCCGCTGACGACCGTGCGCGCGTGGGGCAGGAACGCCTGGCCGTCGAGGGTCAGCTCGACCCCCCGGGTGGTACGGGCGAACAGGCGTACCTCCAGGGCACGCTCCAGAGCGGCGATCCGCTTGGAGATCGCCTGCTGGGTCACGCCCAGCTCGTCGGCCGCCTGCTGAAACTGCCCGAGCTCCGCGGCCCGGACGAACGATCGCAATGCCTCGGTGTCCACCGGGCCACTCTAGGCGTACCCAACCAAAGGTTGTGATGGTCGGCCCCCCAGTTGTCCCACCACGGCCCGCGCCCCTTGCGGTACGCCGCCTCTGTCAACCGTTGGTTGTCACCGACCCAAGCCCAGCAGAGCCGAAGCGGGTTGGACGCACGACGGGACCGGACAGTCAACGAGGTGCCATGGGACGGTGCCGCCCCGGGACCGTCCGCCCCCGCGGTCCCGTTCGCTGCCCCGGGGCCGACCCACCGCCCCGTCCCGTTCGCTGCCCCAGGGCCGCCCGCCGGCCCGTCCCGTACGTGGCCCCGAATGAGTGGACTCGCCACGCCGCGGCTCGCAGCCGGACGCGCACCGAGGCGTCGGTGGTCATGCTGCGTTCCGACCGTGAGTGTGCTCGTGACCGTGACTGAAAGAGGCGTTCTTCATGCGTCGTATCCCCCGCCGTCGGCCGCTCGCCGCCACGCTTCTGGTGGCATCCGTGCTGGCCTCCACGCCGCCGGCTTCCGCCCTGCCGGGCCACCCCGCGCGTGCGGCCCGGGACTACCAGGACGACCGCGAGCACGGCGGACTCGGCACGGAGCTCACGGCCCGGCTGGACAAGACCATCGCCGAGGTCAGGCGGCAGGCGAACATCCCGGGTGTCATCGTCGGACTGTGGATGCCGGGCAAGGGGAGCTACATCCGCGCGACCGGCGTCGCCGACACCGCCACCCACAAGCCGATGGCCGTCGACTCGTACGTCCGGATCGGCAGCGAGACCAAGACCTTCACGGTCACCGCGCTCCTCCAGCTCGTCGACGAACACCGCGTCCGGCTCGACGACCCGATCGCCAAGTACATCGAGGGCGTCCCGAACGGCAGCCGGATCACCCTGCGCCACCTCGCCGAAATGCGCAGCGGTCTGTTCCCGTACAGCTCGGACCCGGACTTCAACCACGACCTGCTCAGCAACCCGGAGCGCTCCTTCACGCCGCAGGAGTTGCTCGCGTACGGCTACAAGCATGACAACACCGCGGCGCCGGGACAGCAGTTCCAGTACTCCAACAGCAACCTCATCCTGCTGGGCCTGGTGATCGAGAAGGTCACCGGCCACCGGCTCGCCGACGTCATCCACCACCGGGTGCTCGGCCCGTCCCACCTGAACAACACGCTGTTCCCGCGGGGCGCCGAGTTCCCCATGCCCCACCCGCGCGGCTACACCGACCAGACGCTCAGCGGCGAGGTTGCCGACTCGACGAACTGGAACCCCAGCTGGGCGTGGGCGGCCGGCGCGATGATCTCGGACCTGCACGACCTGCACCACTGGGCGAAGAGCGTGGCGACCGGAGAGCTGCTCAGCCGCCACACCCAGCAGGAGCGGCTCAAGACGCTGCCGACGGGCTTCCCCGGCACCACCTACGGTCTCGGCATCCTGGAAACCAACGGGTGGATCGGCCACAACGGCTCGCTCCCGGGCTACGAGACCGTGACGGTGTACCTGCCCGCGCGGAAGGCCACCCTCGTCGTCATGATCAACACGGATATCACCGTCCAGGGCCAGGAGCCGTCCACGCTGCTCGCCCGCGCGATCACGGGGGTCGTCACCCCGGACCACGTCTACGACGGCGCGGTCGTGGAGGGCTAGGGCCAGTCAGCCGGAAGCCGAAGTCCGGGCCCGCAGCGGGCCCGGACTTCGGCGCGTCGGCCTCGGCTACGGGGCCCGGGCCTCTTCGCGTCGGCTCGGCCACGGGGCGCTGCCCTTCCGCCTCAGCTCGGCTGCGGGCTGCGGGCTGCGGGCTGCGGGCTGCGGACCACGGACCACGGACCACGGACCTACGGGCCCCGCCCGTTGCCGGCGGCTCGGTGAGCGCCGGCTCAGACCTTCGCCCGGGTTTGGCAGCGGGACATAGCGGTCATACGGCGAAAGCGATGCCCACGGGTGGGGGGCCGGCGAGTACCGGCCATGACCAGCGGCCTTCCCGGCCGGTCGGACGGCCACCCGTGACGCCCACCCGTACCTCCCCGTATTTCCCGTACTCCCCGTACCTCCCGACGCACGAGGAAAGCCCGAGCACCGACGTGAGCACGCAGACACAACAGCCCGCGCCCAACGCGCCCGACGCCCCGGCCACGCTCAAGCGGGCGCTCGGCACACCCCTGCTGTACTTCTTCATCCTGGGCGATGTCCTGGGCGCCGGCGTGTACGTCCTCATCGGACAGGTGGCGGCGAAGTCCGGCGGCGCGGTGTGGGTGCCCCTGGCCGTGGCCCTCGGTCTCGCCCTGCTGACCGCGGCCTCCTACGCGGAGCTCGCCACGAAGTACGCCAAGGCGGGCGGAGCCTCGTACTACGCGAAGCTCGCCTACGGACCGTTCGTCGGATTCTTCACCGGGTTCTGCATGCTCGCCGCCGGCATCGTCTCGGTCGCGGCGCTCGCGCGGGGCTTCGGCGGCACCTACCTCACGGCCTTCGTCAACCTGCCCATCGCCCTCGTCGCCGTCCTGTTCCTCGCGGCTCTCGCCCTGCTCAACGCGCGGGGCATCAGCGAATCCACCCGCGCCAACGTCGTGGCCACGGTCATCGAGACGAGCGGTCTGCTCCTCATCATCGGCCTCGGCGTATGGCTCGTCGTACGCGGCGACGGTGATCCAAGCCGGCTCGTCCAGCTCGGCACCCCGACCGATGGACCGGTGGCCGCGGCGCTCAGCGGCGCCGTGCTCGCCTACTACTCGTTCGTCGGCTTTGAGACGTCCGTGAACGTCGCCGAGGAGACCCGCAACCCGCGGCGCGCCTACCCGAGGGCACTGTTCGGCGCCCTCGGCACGGCCGGACTCGTCTACGCGGCCGTCGGCGCGGCGGCCTCCGCGGCCGTGCCCACCGGTGTCCTGGCCCGCTCCGACGGCCCGCTCCTCGAAGTCGTCCGGGCGGCCGGCGCCGTCCCCGAGTGGCTGTTCTCGGCGATCGCGCTGGTCGCCGTGGCGAACGGAGCACTGCTCACCGGCATCATGTGCTCACGCCTCGCCTTCGGCATGGCCAGGGAACGCCTGCTGCCTTCCTTCCTCACCCGGGTCCTGCCCCGGCGCCGCACGCCGTGGGCCGCCATCGCCGCCACCACGGCGCTGTCCCTGCTGCTCGCGCTCACCGGCTCCATCGAGACCCTGGCCGCGACCCTGGTGCTTCTGCTGCTCGTCGTGTTCTTCACGGTCAACACGGCGGTCCTGGTCTTGCGCCGTCGGGACCACTCCGGGAACCCGGACCACTTCCGCGCACCGGCCGTCATCCCGGTCCTGGGCGCCCTGTCGTGCGTCGTGCTCGCCACCCAGGTGGACCGTGAGGTGTGGCTGCGCGGTCTGGTGCTGCTCGCGGCGGGCGCGGTCCTCGGGCTCGTCGCGACCGTGGTGTCCCGCCGCACGGACACGACGACGCGCTGAAGGCCGGAGCGCGCGCTCCCACGCCGACCGGTTGCGGGCGGGGCGGATCCGCGTTGTCGTGAACGGAGGGGCCCCGCCCTGCCCACCACCGCCCGAACCGTCCCCGCGCCCTCGCGCCCCGCCCCGTCGCGCGTCTCGTGCACCTCGCGTACTGCGTGCGTCTCGTGTGAGAACACCGTCGGCGGGAACCGGGAGAGCGGTGGAACACCTCGCCCGCCCCACATCCACGGGAGCAGCAGCATGAACCCTCGACGGAATCGTTTCGCAGGCCACACCGCCCTCGTGACCGGGTCCTCTCGCGGCCTCGGGCTGCTCATCGCCAGGGAGCTGGCCGCCCGCGGCTGTCGCGTCATGCTCTGCGCGCGGGACGCCGAGGAGCTCGCCGCCGCGGAACGGAAACTGCGGGCCACCGGGGCCGACGTCGCCTCGATCCCCTGCGACATCACCGACGCCGATGCGCCGCGGCGACTGCTGGACGCCGTCCACGACCGGTTCGGGCCGCTGGACGTCCTCGTCAACAACGCCGGGATCATCCAGGTGGGCCCGATGGAGGCCTTCGAGGAGAAGGACTTCCGCGAGGCCATGGAGACGATGTTCTTCGCCCCCGTGCGGATCGCCCTGGCGGCCCTGCCCGACCTCCGCGCGAGCCGGGCCGGCACGCTGGTGACCATTTCGTCGATCGGCGGCCGGATCGCCGCCCCGCACCTGCTGCCGTACGTCACGGCGAAATTCGCCGCCGCCGGCTTCTCCCAGGGACTGCGCGCCGAGCTCGCTGGTTCGGGCGTCAGCGTGACCACGGTGTTCCCGGGCCTGATGCGGACCGGTTCGCACACCGCGGCCCGCTTCCACGGCCGCCCGGGCGCGGAGTACGGCTGGTTCGGCGCGGCGGCCACCCTGCCCCTGCTGTCGATGGACGCCGAGCGCGCGGCCAGGGCCGTGGTGCGCGCGGCCGAACGGGGCCGGCCCGAGCTCGTCCTCACCCCGGCCGCCAAGGTCGCCGTACGGCTGCAAGGTCTGGCGCCCGCCTCCATGACCCGTCTCCTTTCGGTGACGGACCGCGCGCTGCCCGGCCCCGGGCAGCACCCTCGGCGCGACGTGTCCGGCGCCGAGGCCGCCGGCCGGTCCGCGCTCCCACGCTGGGTCACCACGCTCGGGGACCGCGCAGGCCGACGATGGGGCGAGCCCAGGCCGCACAACTAACCTTCGCCGCAAGCAACTTGGGGTGACTGAGCAGCCTGAACCGTGCTTGGTGCCTGGTGCCTTGCTCCCTGTGCTGCTGGACACCCCCACGTTCGTCAACGAGACCACGCGGGAGCAGGACGTCGTGGTTGCACGCGCCAGGACCGCGGCACTGCGCGGCCGCCACGAGGAAGCGACCCCCCTCCCCGGACCACCCCAACGGCGTTGCTACGGAACCAACTTGAGGCCTCCTGCGTGAGCGCTCCGACGTGAGCCCTCAGGATCCTTCCGCCGCCTCGGCCACGGTCGCGATCACCGGCGTGCCCGCCTCGATGGTGCGGCTGACCGTGCAGAGCCGGTCGTGCGAGGTCTTCACGGCACGGGGGAGGATCGCGCGGGCGCGGTCACCCGAGGGGCCTTCCGGGAAGGCGACGGTGAAGGTGACGACGAGGTCCGACATCCGGTTGCCGCCCTCGTCCTCGACCTTGTCGCCGGTCACGGAGAGGGAGAAGACGGACGGCTCGGTATGGCGGCTCGTGGCGACCTCCACGTCGGCCGCGCTGCAACCGCCGATCGCCGCGAGGAAGAGCTCGACGGGGGTGAAGTCGGTGCCGGAGCCGGTGCCGAAGGTCAGTGTGCCCCCGCGGGTGTTGGTCGCGGTGAACCGGCCGGGGCCGGACCGCTCGATACTGACGGAACGCAGCGAGTTGTCGGTCATGACGACGACGGTAGCGCCACGCCGGACCGACGGTCGGCATGCCGCGCCCCGCCCGGGCCCGCAGAGGTCGGCATGCCGCGCCCCGCCCGGACCGCCCGGGTTCGGCATGCCGCGCCGGGTCGGGGCTGGCAGGCGCGACGACGGGCCGCTACACCCGTGCCGCGCTCACGACCGGCTCTCGGCCAGAGGTGGCGCCCCCGCCCCGGTGTAAGGTCCGCGCATTCCCGGCCGCGTGATGGGTACGCCCACACCCGTACGCGGTGTCACAGAAGTGGACCACGAGCGAAAGGTGTTGGACGTGATTCGAAAGCTGCAGGCCGTCGCGTTGGACTGTGCCGATCCGGCACGGTTGGCGGAGTTCTACGCGGAGCTGCTCGGCGGCCGCGTGGTGGCGGACCCGGACGACCCCGACTGGGTCGAGGTGCACGGGTTCGAGGGCACGCCGCTCGCCTGTCAGCGGGTGGACGGATATGTGCCGCCCGAATGGCCCGGCCAGCAGCGCCCGCAACAACTCCACCTGGACTTCGACGTGGACGATCTCGACGGGGAGGAGAAGCGGGCGCTGGCTCTCGGCGCGACCGTCCTGGAGCGGACGGACCAGCTCCACGCGGACGCCAACTGGCGCGTCTACGCGGACCCGGCCGGCCACCCGTTCTGCCTCTGCTTCCACTGAGCCGACCCGCCGGGCCACCCCGCCGGGCCGCTGGGACGGCTCGGCGGTCAGCCCGTTCAGCCGGTTGGTCGGTTAGTCACCGATCGTCAGCCGTCAGCCGTCAGCCGTCAGCCGTCAGCCGTCAGCCGTCAGCCGTCAGCCGTCAGCCGTCAGCCGTCAGCCGTCAGGACGGGACCACGCACCGGGGCGTGGGCACGGTCACCCGGAACAGCACCTCACCGACGCGCAGGGTCCGGCCCACCCATGCATCCTCCAGGAAGCCGGTCGCATCCAGTACGGCGTACGCGCGATCCCGGCCACGCCGTGTTCGGCGACCCACATCTCACGTCCGTCCTCGCCGAGCATGGACTTGACCGGATGGCGGCGCAACGCCGTCACAGTTCCCACGTGGTGATCATGCGGCGGGGACCCCAGGAGGGACAAGAGTCGTCCGTGGCCCGCTGAAACCCCTTGCAGAGGACGGGAATTGCCCACTTTCGAGGGACAGTACGGCACGACGTGACCTCGCTACGATCGGCGGCACTCCGGGGCCATGAAATTTCAGCGGCGGGGAATGTCTCCCGGCGCGGGGTCCGTGGAGGTGCACGGGGCGCGGCGCCAACCAGGGCTTCGCGCCGCTCGGGTCAAGGAAGGCGGCAGACGATGGCGGAGTACGACAACGGTGTACGGGCCGACGCGATCGCGGGTGCGACATGGGTGAAGGCGACGGCGAGCGATGCCTACAACGACTGCGTTGAAATTGCGCGGCTGCCCCGGGGCGAGGTGGCGGTGCGCAACTCCCGCTTCCCCGACGGCCCCGCGCTGATCTTCACCTCCTCCGAACTGGCGGCCTTCCTCGACGGAGCGAGCAAGGGCGAGTTCGACGGCATGGTTGGCTGAAATGCCGTAGCCGTGGGTTGTGGTGGCCACCGTGGTTCCTCAGGATGGGCGCGTATCGGCGAGGGACGCCGTGCGCTGGAGGAGTCAGGGTGGCCGTACGCGTGCTTGATCCCGTTCCGGAAGAGGGATCGGAGGACCGTCTCTCGGGCGTGGCACCACCGGCCCGTGTGCTGGGTCTGCGGCTGAGCGCGATGCGAGCCTCGGTGAACATGCTCGGCAGGGACGTGGTGGCCGCCGGGGCGATCAGTTCGACGTCGATGCTCAGCCGGTACGAGACGGGCAGCAGGGACGTCAAGCCCGACCTCGCGACGGTGCTCGGGCTCGCCGAACTCTACGGCCACGGCGACAAGGAGTCGCTGTGCACCCTCACCCGCCTCGTGGACGATACGAATCAGCGCCGGTGGTGGACGGACTACAGCGACGTCGTCGACGCGTCCCTGCACCAGCTCATGATCGTCGAGAGCGCCGCCAACGAGATCCGCACCTACTCCGGGTCCCTGGTGCCCGGGCTGCTGCAGACACCCGAGTACGCCCGCGCCGTGATGCAGGTCCCCTACACGGGGAAGCCCGACCACCCCGCCATCAAGCGCCGGTGGGAGGTGCGGCGCCGGCGTCAGGAGATCCTGGAGCCGCCCGACGCCCCCGACTACTCGGCCGTGATCGCCGAATCGGTGCTCCGCGCGTGGGTGGGCGGACGCAAAGTGATGCGGGGGCAACTACGGCATCTGTTCAACCTCGCGGAGAACAGCGACCGGGTGCATATCCGCGTCTTCACCGACCGCGCGTGGGAGAACGTGTGCCCGCTGACGGTCGCGATGACCGTGTTCAAATTCCCGGCGCCGGGCGATCCGGACCTGGTGTACCGGGAAGGGATGAACAGCGGCGGAGCCTGGCTGAGCGAGGCGGCCGACGTCGATCTGCATGCCGCGTCGATGCTGGAACTGATCCAGCACAGCCTCGGCAAGGAGGACACGCTGATTCTGCTGGACCAGCTCATCAGAGGCTTCGCGGACCCGCCCCGGAGCTAGGGGTGTCTGACGGATCAGGGTCGGTCGGACACCCCCTGGGTCCAGCCTGGACAGGACTGGGGTCCGTTGCGAAAGTGCTGGTTACATCCACTCGTTGAGGACTCCCAGCACGGTCGCCCTGTAGAGGACTGCGAGCTTGTCGTACCCCAATGGCTGGAGCTCGGTGGCGCTTGAGGCGGTTGATCCCGCACTCGACCGCGTGCCGCTGCTCGTAGTCGTCCTGGTCGAACTCGGGCGGCCGTCCGCCTTGCCATCCGCGCTTGAGGCGGTTGCGGACGCGGTTCGTCGGGACCTTGATCCGCTTGCTTGAAGTGCACTCCAAGGCCATAGCGTTGAGACATCGGAACCAAAACCCCCCGCGTCGACGCATCATCCCGCACGATCAACTGAAAAGACGGCAAGTGGTAGACAGCCAATTCACAACGCATGCAGAACTTTTCGATCTGCGTGGAAAGCGCGCGCTTGTCACCGGTGGCACCCGAGGCATCGGAATGATGATCGCGCGGGGCCTTCTGCAGGCGGGCGTCCGCGTGGTCGTCAGCTCACGCAGCGCAGAAGCGTGCGCTCAGGCGCAGGAACAGCTTTCCACATTTGGTGAGGTGTGGGCCATCCCCGCCGACCTGTCCCGCCACGACGAGTGTCGGCGACTGTCCGACCTCGTCACCGCCGACTCGGAGCGTCTCGATGTCCTCGTCAACAACGCGGGCGCCATGTGGGACGAGCCGCTGGCTACGTTCCCAGACGCGGCCTGGGACACGGTCGTCGACCTCAACCTGAAGTCGCCGTTCTGGCTGATCCAGGCGCTGCTGCCCGCACTTCGCAGGGCGGGTACCGCCGACGATCCCGCGCGGATCATCAACATCGGTAGCATCGCCGCCATCCACGTCCCCCAGCGGCCCAACTACTCGTACTCCAGCAGCAAAGCCGCACTGCATCAACTCACCAGAGTGCTCGCCAGGGAACTAGGACCGCAGCACGTCACCGTGAACGCCGTGGCGCCGGGGGCGTTCCCGTCGGCGATGATGGCTGCGACCCTCGATGAGTTCGGCGAGGCGATCGCGGCGTCGGCCCCGCTACGCCGGATCGGCCGTGACGACGACATGGCGGGTGTCGCCGTGTTCCTCGCCAGCCGGGCAGGCGCATACCTGACGGGCGCCGTGATCCCCGTCGACGGCGGCATCGCCACAACCGCTTAGGCCGCCCAGGGCGCGTATCGACCGTGCTGGTTACAGCCACTCGCTGAGGGCTGCGACCAGCACGGTCGCCTCGCGGCGGACGGCGAGTTTGTCGTATCTCGTGGCCACGGCCGTGTGGCGTTTGAGGCGACTGGTGCCGCACTCGACCGCGTGCCGGGCCTTGTAGTCCTCGGCATCGAATTTTGGTGGTCGTCCGCCGCGCGAGCGTCCGAGGCCGTGGTCGTCCGGCTCGACCGCGACGCCGCAGGGCGCCTCGCGTTGCAGGTCCCCCTTTTCCGCGCCCCGGCGGCGTGCTGATGGGCCCGGCACAGGGCCAACCACCCGCCAGCCGCGTCCCCAACCTCACAGGGCAACACACCTAGGGCGTACGACCTTGCCGACCCCGCCGTACTCGATCCACTCCTGCGTGGCCTGCCGCGGCGCGATGTCGGTGTCCGGGTACCAGGTGGACACCTCGACGGGCGCGTCGGCCTTCTGCGGGGCGAGGCCGTCGAAGTAGCGTCCGACCTCGGCGGTCGAGCGCACCCGGCCCCACGTGCCGCCGGTGGTCTGCCGCATGAACTCCGTCACGGTATCCCGGAGTTGGGCGTTGTCGCTGGTCAGCTGCGAGACGACCAGGAAGCTGCCGTCGGGCAGCCGGTCGGCGACATCCTTGACCAGCTGCCAGGGGTCGTCGTCGTCCGGGATGCAGTGCAGGACGGAGACGAACAGGGCGGCCACCGGTTCGCCGTCCTCCATCAGCCGGCGGACCTCGGGGCGCTCGAAGTTCCCGTCGACGTCCCGCATGTCGGCTTCGATCACGGCGGTGGTCTTCAGGTCCTCGGCGAGCATGAGACGGCCGTGCGCGTGCACGAGCGGGTCGTTGTCGATGTAGACGACCTGGGCGCCCGGCTGGGTCTCCTGCGCGACCTGGTGGACGTTGGGGCGGGTGGGCAGCCCGGATCCATGGTCGAGGAAGCGACGGATGCCGCACTCCTGGGCGAGATAGCGCACCGACCGTACGAGGAAGGCCCGGTTGATGAGCGCCAGCTCCCGGGTGCTCGGCGCCATCTCCAACAGCGTCTGGCACGCGGCCCGGTCCGACGCGTAGTTGTCGGTCCCGTTGATGAGGAAGTCGTACATGCGCGCCACGCTGGGTGTGCTGACGTCGATGGAAATGGCTCTCTCCCCCTTCAGGCGCAGCACCGGCCAACCGGGCTGCGGTCACTGCCAGTTGACAGGAGAAACATGCTAGGAGCGAGGGCCGGTGCCGACCAGTGCGCTCAAGGGTGACATGGGCGCACGGGGGAGCAAACCAGACGCGGTGGAACGGGGTGGGAACGGAAGCGGCATGCGTCCGGTCGCGATCGGTCACTCCTTGTCGCCGCGGCCCCCTTCGGCTAAGGGCACGCCGGTACGGGTGGCGAGGAGTCGTATCGCGCCGCCGAGCCGAACGGTGAACTCCGGCACCTCCATCCCCATCACGGCCGCCGCCTCGTCCAGGGGCAGGCCCAGCCGGTAGCGGAGCACCAGCATGTCCGTATCGGCCGGCGTCAACAGGGCGGCCATCGAGGGGCGTTGAGCCCGCGCGGCTATCCGCCCACGGACCAGTGACCAGCATGCCGCGGCCGGGGACGCCTCCCGCAGGACGAGGTGCCATCGGGCGGCCACGCCCTGAAGAGCGGCGCGGACGGTGAGGTCCGCGGCCTCGGCACTGGTGAGCCGAACCCGCGCGTACCGCACATAGACACCCTCGTACCGGGCGCAGAACGCGTCGTACGCCATCTGCTGAGCGCTGGACGCGGCCCGTGACGGGGGGCCTTCGAGGCGGGGATGGCGCGCGAGCGCGCCTTGGGTGCGGGGCGGGATGGTGCGGTGTCCGGACGGGGGGTGGGGTAAGTGGCCCGAATCCATCGGGACTCCTCGCGGCAGCGGCGGACGGGGACAACCGGTGGGGCCGCCCGGCGGTTCTGGCACGGGGGCGCACAACGACCGTGCGGCGCCCGCACCTTGACCGAAAACCGCGGGGCGGGTGAGAGGGCGCCGGTCCTGCCGTCGCCAGGGGGGCTCAAGCACGGTGGGCCGGCGCCCGGGGGTCCTAGAGGCGCCTGACGCGCAGATAGGTGACCGTCGTCCGGTCCGCCCAGGCCATCGGCGCGGCCATCATCAGGGTCTCCGGTGGCAGCCCCTTCCACACCACTCCCGCCATCGTCGCGGTCACCAGGACCGAGGCCCATCGGGCCGTGACGGCGAGCATGCCGATCACGGCCGTTCGGGCGATCACCTGGAGCGGAATGCTAAGGTCGGGCCGCTCCGGAAGCAGCGCGGCGAACTTCCGGTAGACGCGTTCAAGCACGTCGTCCTCCTAGAGATGGAACCGTGGGAACGGACGCGTCAGGGCTTCGAGTCAGGCGACCAACCCCTCGGAGCCCTTACTCATGTCCGGGCCCCGAACACAATCAGCACCGGGGCCGCCTCGCCATCGCGGGAAATCCCTGAAAGCGGAACGAGCACTCCCACGTCACCTCCGCCCCACCGCCCCGCGCCGCCACGCGCCGCCACAGAGCTGTCGTCGGCGATCGGTGAAGGGCCGAGCCGATCGCCGACGGTCACGATCGGTCAGGAATGAGCATGGTGTGCGCGGGTGGCCAGAAGGCTTGTGCAAGCCGGTCCTTACGCACGCGCCCCTGTTCAACCCGAACGTATGAACATGGGAACACCGTCACCCATCGCGTCCGCAATTTCATGTGAGGGAGGGGCGGGAGTGGGGTTGGATGGCGAGGGCTCAGCCTTCCGCCGACCTTGGAGTGCCGCATGCGCGTTCGCCGGATCGTTCCCAACTTCCAGTCCGAGGGGCAGGCCCTCGCCGAGAGTTCCGACTTCTACGGTGTGCTCGGCTTGGAGGAAGTGATGAACCACGGCTGGATTGTCACGCTCGCCTCCACGGAGAATCCCGCCGTGCAGTTGAGCCTGATGAGCAAGGACCTGTCGGCCCCCGTCACCCCGGACGTCAGCGTCGAGGTCGAGGACGTGGACGCGGTCCACCGGGCGATGGTGGAGCGCGGAGCCGAGATCGTCCACCCGCTGACGGACGAGGAGTGGGGCGTACGCCGCTTCTTCGTCCGCGATCCGAACGGCCGCGTGGTCAATGTGCTCGGCCACCGGCAGTAACCGGACAGGCCCTGGAAAACACCGGGACAGGTTCCAGGGACAGCCGGACACGTTCTAGGGGGAAACGGACAGCGTTCCTAGATAGGCGCCGACGGCCGCTTCCGTGCCGGACAGCGGGAACCGGGCGCCCAGTTGTCCGTCCGGACGGATGACGAATCCGGTGGGTCCCTCCGGGCGGTAGAGCCGGGCGAACTCGCCTGCCGCGTCCACATATCCGGGAACGGGCAGCCGGGAAAGGTCCGACAGGGGCGGCGCGCCCCCGGGCGCGGTGGAGGCCGCCTCGGCCGCCTCCTGGGCGACGACGGCAACCGTCCGTGTTTCGGTCCGCCCGCCGCCGGCGCCGGCCGTGGCAGCCAGGGCAGCCGTGGCCGCGGTCACGGCAGCGGCCGCCTCAGCCGGGGCCGCCGTATCGGCGGGATCACTGAGATAGAGAACGACGACGTGCCCCGCGCACCCGCGCACGATGTCGAGCAGCCGCAGTCGGTACGTGGCCAGGGGCGCAGCGGTCAGTCCGGCACAGTCCGGGGCGCGGTCGCCGGGCTGGGGCGCGTCGTCGGGCCCGTAAGGCTTGGTACCGAGCGGGCCGTCACGGTAGCCCACCAGGAGCTGGGCCTCGCGGACCATGGGGAACTTCGGGTCGTCCTCGTCGGCGTCCACACGGCCGCTGCTCGTGGTGTGCCGTACGGTCGTCTGCCCCACGACCTCCTCGCCCACCGGGCGCCGCTCGGCGTCATAGCTGGTGAGCAGGGCCGGGGCCGCCGCCCCCTGGACGACGAGGGCGAGCTTCCAGGCCAGGTTGCAGGCGTCCTGGATGCCGGTGTTCATGCCCTGGGCGCCGGTGGGCGGATGGATGTGAGCCGCGTCGCCGGCGACGAAGACGCGTCCCTCGCCGTACCGGTCGACGATGCGGTGGCTGATGCGGAAGACCGAGGACCAGCGCATGGCGGAGAGGGTCGCGGGGGTGGGCGAGAGCCGGTCGACGACGGCCCGGATGTCGGACAGCTCCGGGACTCGGGCGCCTCCGAGCCCGTGGGCCACCTGGTCGACGGCGGGCACCACGGCCGTCCCCCTCGTCGCCCCGGCGGGGTTCCGCACGTCGTCGGGCTGTCCTGGCGAGCCGCGGCGCGCGAGCTCGTCGGAGAACCCGGGGGGCGTCAGCATCGACAGGCGGTAGCGGCCGGCGCCCGGCAGCGGCACACACACCAGCGCGTCGTCGAAGGAACCGTCCGCGGCGCGATGGGTGCAGCGCACACTGTGCCCGCGCGGCATGTCCCAGTCCACTTCGACATCGGCCAGCATGTACTCCTGGGGGAACGCCCCGCCCTCGAACGACAGCCCGAGCCCTTTGCGTACGGTGCTGTGCGCGCCGTCGCACCCCACGAGGTAGCCGGCCCGGACTTCTTCCTGCGCTCCGGAGGCGGCGGTCAGACGCGCGGTCACACCGTCCGCGTCCTGCTCGAAGGAGGTGAGTTCCGTGCCCCGCTCGACCGCCGTGCCGAGGCCCGCCAGGTACTCCTCCAAGAGGCGCTCGGTCTCGTACTGGGGCAACGCGGCGAATCCGTACGGGACTTCGGGCGGCAGCTCCAGGACGATGCGGGGCTGCTCGACGCCGTTCACGTACGCGCGCTGACCGCGCAGCGGCACCGAGGCCTCCAGGATGTCGCGGATCAGGCCCATCCGGTCCCAGATCTCCAGCGTGCGCGGCTGGATGCCGACGGCCTTCGCGTAGGGGAGCCGGGCCGGCAACCGGTCGATGACGCGACTGCGCACTCCGTGCCGGGCGAGTTCCGCCGCCGCGCTCAGACCGACCGGTCCTGAGCCAACGATCAGTACGTCGGTGGTGTCGGTGTGTGCCACGGGTACCTCCCGGCCCCTCGGGCCCCCGGACGCGATCCGTCTTCCATTGTCGCCCCGGGCCGCGGCGCCGTCGCGGCGAGCCGCACACGGCCGAAGGGGCGTGGTGATCGGCATCGCCTGCCCGGGCCTGGGCGCGGCGCATATTGCGTTGCGGCCCGGCACAGGCCGAGACCTCCGGCCCCGGGCGCCGGCTCGCCCGGCACGAGCGCGGCGTCGATGCTCCATGCTCAGCGCCGACCCGCCGACCCGCCGACCCGCCGACCCGCCGACCCGCCGGCTCGCCGTCAACGGGGCTGCTGCCCCCCGAACGTCTCCAAGATCCGCTCCGCTGCCAGCGTCGCCGTCAACTCGCCCTCCCTCACCCGCTGTTCGAGCGCCGGGGCCAGAGCGCGGACGCCGGGGTGGGAGCGCAGGCGGCCGAGGAGTTCATCGCGGACCATCGTCCACGTCCAGTCGACCTGCTGGTCGCGGCGCTTGGCGGCGAGCCGGCCCGTTGAGTCGAGCAGGCTCCGGTGCTGTTCGAGGCGCTCCCACACGGCGTCGAGGCCCATGGACTCGCGCGCGCTGCAGCTCAGTACCGGCGGCGCCCAGAACGCGTCCGGGCCGTGCATCAGGCGCAGCGCCCCCGCCAACTCCCGCGCGGCGGACCGGGCGTCCCGCTCGTGCGGGCCGTCCGCCTTGTTGACGGCGATCACATCGGCCAGTTCGAGGACGCCCTTCTTGATGCCCTGGAGCTGGTCACCGGTGCGGGCAAGCGTCAGGAGCAGAAACGAGTCGACCATGTTCGCGACCGCGGTCTCCGACTGGCCGACGCCGACCGTCTCCACCAGGACCACGTCGTAGCCCGCGGCCTCCATCACCACGATCGATTCGCGCGTCGCCTTGGCGACCCCGCCGAGCGTGCCCGAGGTGGGGGAGGGGCGTACGAACGCCGCCGGATCGACCGCGAGACGCTCCATCCGGGTCTTGTCACCCAGGATCGAGCCGCCCGTACGGCTGGAGGACGGGTCCACGGCGAGCACCGCCACCCGGTGCCCGGCCGAGGTCAACAGCGTGCCGAACGCGTCGATGAACGTCGACTTGCCGACACCCGGCACACCGCTCACGCCGATCCGCCGCGCCCTGCCGCTGTGCGGCAGCAGCGCGGTCAGCAACTCCTGCGCCGCCGCACGGTGGCGGGGATGGGTGGACTCGACGAGCGTGATGGCGCGCGCGACGATCGCCCGCTTCCCGTCGAGCACACCCCTCACATAGGCGTCGACATCGATCACAGGTCGTGCCCGAGGTCGGCCGCAAGGCGCCGCACCAAATCGTGGGCCGCGTCCGGGATCACCGTCCCGGGCGGGAACACGGCCGCCGCGCCCATGGCGAGCAGCGTCGGCACGTCCTGGGGCGGGATCACCCCGCCCACGACCACCATGATGTCCTCGCGCCCCTCCGCGGCGAGCTGTTCGCGCAGCGCCGGTACGAGGGTGAGGTGGCCGGCCGCCAGGGAGGAGACCCCGACGATGTGGACGTCCGCCTCGACGGCCTGGCGGGCGACCTCCGCGGGCGTCTGGAACAGCGGGCCGACGTCCACGTCGAAGCCGAGGTCGGCGAAGGCCGTGGCGATCACCTTCTGGCCGCGGTCGTGGCCGTCCTGACCCATCTTGGCGACCAGGATGCGCGGCCGGCGCCCCTCGGCCTCCTCGAAGTCGGACACCAGGGTGCGGGTGCGCGCCACGGAGGGGGACTCACCTGC
The DNA here is from genome assembly GCF_040651795.1 of Streptomyces sp. NPDC048361. Lineage (NCBI taxonomy): Bacteria > Bacillati > Actinomycetota > Actinomycetes > Kitasatosporales > Streptomycetaceae > Streptomyces > Streptomyces sp. NPDC048361. The sequence continues at coordinate 95,734 of NZ_JBEZKW010000012.1, read as the reverse complement.
TTCGTTGCGGTACACACCGGAGATCGTACGGATCTGGCTCGCGTGCCGTCCGTACACCTTCTCCAGGGCGTCGGAGATCTCGCCGACCGTGGCCATGGCGCGCGCCGCGTTCACGGCCAGCTCCAGGAGGTTGCCCTCCCCGCCGGCCGCCCGGGTCAGCGCGTCCAGGGCGTCCTGACAGGCGCGTTCGTCGCGCTCGGCCCGGAGCCGGCGCAGCTTCTCGATCTGCTGGGCACGCACGGAGGAGTTGTCGACCGCGCGTACGTCGATCTGCTCGTCGCTCTCGACACGGTACTTGTTGACACCGATGACGGGCTGGCGTCCGGAGTCGATGCGGGCCTGGGTGCGGGCCGCCGCCTCCTCGATACGGAGCTTGGGGATGCCGGCGTCGATGGCCTTGGCCATGCCGCCCGCGGCCTCGACCTCCTCGATGTGCTGCCAGGCCCGGCGCGCGAGATCGTGGGTGAGCTTCTCGACGTAGGCGCTGCCGCCCCACGGGTCGATGACCCGGGTCGTGCCCGACTCCTGCTGGAGCAGCAGCTGGGTGTTGCGGGCGATGCGCGCCGAGAAGTCGGTGGGCAGCGCGAGTGCCTCGTCGAGCGCGTTGGTGTGCAGCGACTGGGTGTGCCCCTGCGTCGCCGCCATCGCCTCCACACACGTACGCGTCACGTTGTTGAACACGTCCTGAGCCGTCAGCGACCAGCCCGACGTCTGCGAATGGGTGCGCAGGGAGAGCGACTTGGTGTTCTGCGGGTCGAACTGCTTGACCAGTTTCGCCCACAGCAACCGGGCCGCCCGCAACTTGGCGACCTCCATGAAGAAGTTCATGCCGATCGCCCAGAAGAAGGAGAGCCTGGGCGCGAACGCGTCCACGTCAAGGCCCGCCTCGCGCCCCGCCCGGATGTACTCCACGCCGTCGGCGAGCGTGTACGCCAGCTCCAAGTCGGCCGTGGCACCGGCCTCTTGGATGTGGTAGCCGGAGATGGAGATCGAGTTGTAGCGGGGCATCCGCTGCGAGGTGTAGGCGAAGATGTCGGAGATGATCCGCATCGACGGCTTCGGCGGATAGATATAGGTGTTGCGGACCATGAACTCCTTGAGGATGTCGTTCTGAATGGTCCCGGCGAGCTTTTCGGGCGGCACCCCCTGCTCCTCCGCCGCCACGATGTACAGCGCGAGCACCGGAAGCACGGCGCCGTTCATGGTCATCGACACGGTCATCTTGTCCAGCGGGATGCCGTCGAAGAGCTGCCGCATGTCGTAGATGGAGTCGATGGCCACACCTGCCATGCCGACGTCACCGGTCACCCGGGGGTGATCACTGTCGTAGCCGCGGTGGGTCGGCAGGTCGAAGGCGACCGACAGGCCCTTCTGGCCGGCCGCGAGGTTGCGCCGGTAGAACGCGTTGGACTCCTCGGCCGTCGAGAAACCCGCGTACTGGCGGATCGTCCAGGGCTGGTTGACGTACATCGTCGGGTACGGGCCGCGCAGGTACGGGGCGACACCGGGGTAGGTGTCGAGGAAGTCCAGGCCCTCCAGGTCAAGGCCGGTGTAGAGCGGCTTGACCGTAATGCCCTCAGGGGTCTCCCACAGCGGTACGTCGCCGCCGGCCGCTGACCGGGCGGCGTCGCTCCATGTCTCGGCGTCGCCGTCCGCGGCCGGGGTTCCCAGCTCGATCCCGGAGAAGTCGGGGATTCCCATCAGGACACTCCCATGCGGTCGAGGGTGGCGGTGAGTACGGCGACGGCGTCGCAGCCCGCGAAGACGTAGGAGTCGACACCGGCGTACTGCCCGGGCCGGCCGGCGAGGAAGACATGCCGGGCACCGGCCTCGGCGAGCGATCGGGCGGTGTCCTCGGCCCGCTCCTCGTACAGCGCGTCACTGGAGCACAGACAGGCCTCCGTCGCACCGCTCTCCTCGAACGTGCCCTCGGTGACGGCCTCGATGCCGCCCGCCTGGAACAGGTTGGCCGCGAAGCCGGCGCGCCCGGTGTGGGCGGCTGCGGGACCGAGCGTGGCCAGGAAGATCCGAGGCCGGGCCCCGGTCGCCGCGAGGTGGGCGTCCGAGCGGGCGCGCAGTGCCTCGTACGCTTCATCGCGCCTTACGCGGGGCAGTCCGCCGGACGGCCGCGCGGGCACGGGCGCGCGCTCCACCGGGCGTTCGGCCAGGTGCGGGAACTCGCTGACCCCGGTGATGGGTTCACGTCGCTTGGCGAGGCGTGTGCTCCGCTCGCGCCAGGTCTCGGCCAGATCCTCGCCGAGCCGGCCCGACCGCAGGGCCGCCGCCTGGCCGCCCAGCCCTTCGACCCGGCGGAAGAACTCCCAGCCCGCGTGGGCGAGTTCATCGGTCAGCCGCTCCACGTACCAGGAACCACCCGCGGGGTCGATCACCCGGGACAGATGCGACTCCTCGATCAGGATCGTCGAGGTGTTGCGCGCGATGCGGCGGGCGAAGGCGTCCGGAAGGCCGAGCGCATGGTCGAAGGGGAGCACGGTGACGGCGTCGGCGCCGCCCACACCCGCCGCGAGGGTGGCGAGCGTGGTGCGGAGCATGTTCACCCACGGGTCGCGGCGCGACATCATCACCGGCGACGTCACGGCGTGCTGCACCTGGGCCCCGGCTCCCGGCGCCCCGCACACCTCGGCGACCCGCGCCCACAGCCGGCGCGCCGCCCTCAGCTTGGCGATCGTCAGGAACTGATCCGCGCTCGCCGCGTACCTGAACTCCAGCTGCGCACAGGCCTGTTCAATGCTCAGGCCGGCGTCGGTGAGCTCGCGCAGATAGGCGACGCCCGTCGAGAGCGACGCGCCCAGCTCCTGCGCGGCCGAACCGCCGGCCTCGTGGTAGGGCAGCGCGTCCACGGTCAGCGCGCGAAGCCCCGGGTACTGCTCGGCGCACCGCAGGGCGAGCGCCGCGGCGGGCGCGAAGGCCAACTCCTCGCCCGTGCGTGCCTGGTGACCCAGTGGGTCGGCGCCGAGACTGCCGCGCGCCGCGTCCTTGGCGACGCCGCGCTCCTCGTACAGCCGGAACAACTCCTCGGCGGCGGCCTCGACATCGCGCCCCCCGTCGAGGACGACGGGCGCGAGGTCGAGATGGACACCGTCGAGGACGCGCTCCAGCGAGGCCACGGGGAAACCGCCCTCGCCGAGCACCAGCCACAGCGAGGTGACGCCGTTCTCCAGGTCCGCGAGCACCGTGGCGCCGTCACCGACCGTGTGCTGCTGGCGTACGTCCCAGCCGCCCGCGGTGTTGCCCTCGGCGCGGCCTCCTCGCACGAAGGGCGCGAAACCGGGGAAGCCCGGATCCACGGCGTCGGGCGCGGTGGTGTGCGCGGTGTACAGGGGCCGGGTGCGCAACCCGTCCTCCAGCGCGGTGGACAGGGCGTCCTCCGCTGCCTCGCCGGAAGCTTCCTTGCCCGACTTGCGCAGAACACCAGCCACGAGGCTGTGCCACTGCTCAAGGGTCGCGTCAGGGAACTCGGCGGCCAGAGAGAGCCCGTCGTCAGGCAGGACCGTCATGCTCGGATGCTAGGGCAGTTCGACAAGTGAGCAGCAGAGCAATCGGCTGTGACCTTGACCTCTTTGCCGCCGTGACCTCGGCATCTGCGCGACACGCGACGGTTGGGCGCCGGCTGCCGGGCCGCGGGCAGGGGGCGCCGCGCCGGGGGCGCCACCCGTCAGGGCCGAGGGCCGTCACGCCAGGGGGAAGCCGTCACGCGCGGAGGAAGGCGAGCACCGCCAGCACCCGGCGGTGGGTCTCGGTCGCCGGTGGCAGGTCCAACTTGGTGAGGATGCTGCCGATGTGCTTGCCCACGGCCGCCTCGGACACCACCAGCGCGCGAGCGATCGCGCTGTTCGATCTGCCTTCGGCGATCAGGGCGAGGACCTCCCGCTCCCGGGGGGTGAGCCGCTCCAGCGGATCGCGGCGCCGGCGCAGCAAGTGCCGCACCACCTCCGGGTCGACGACCGTGCCGCCGGCGGCGACCTCGCTCAGCGCGTCCATGAAGTGCTCGATGTGACCGACGCGGTCCTTGAGCAGATAGCCCACGCCGGTGCCGTCCCCGGAGTCCAGGAGCTCCGCGGCGTACGCCCGCTGCACATACTGGCTGAGGACCAGGACCGGCAGGGTCGGGCGCCGCCCGCGCAGCCGGACCGCGGCGCGCAGCCCCTCGTCCTGGAAGCCGGGAGGCATACGCACATCCGTCACCACGATGTCGGGCGCGTGCTCCTCGACGGCGGCGACCAGCGCGTCGGCGTCCCCGACGGCGGCGACCACCTCGTGCCCGCAGCGGTCGAGCAGGCCGATGAGTCCTTCGCGCAGCAGCACGCCGTCCTCGGCCAGCACTACCCGCAGAGATTGGTCGGTTCGCAAGGGAGCTCCACATCCACCAGAGTCGGTCCGCCCGGCGGACTGGACAGCGTGAGTCTTCCATCCAGCACCGAGATCCGGTCGGCGAGTCCGGCGAGGCCGCTGCCGGCCGCCGGGTCGGCGCCGCCCACGCCGTTGTCCCGGACCCGCAGGAACAACCGCCCCGCACGGTGCTCGCCGCTCACCTCCGCGATGCTGGCGTTGCTGTGCCGGGCGATGTTGACGAGCGCCTCGCACACCACGAAGTACGCGGCGGACTCGACGGCCCGGGGCAGCCGGCCGGGCAAGGCGACATCGACGTCCACGGGGACCGGCGAACGGTCGGCGGCGTCATCGATCGCCGCGGGGAGGCCGTAGTCGGTGAGGACCTGGGGGTGGATCCCGCGAATGAGCTCGCGCAACTCCGTCAGCACCGCGCCGGCCTCCTCGTGCGCGGCTGCGAGCCGGTCGGCGAACGGACCCGGCGGCGCGTCCATCCTGGCCAGACCGAGCGCCATCATCAGGGCCACCAGCCGCTGCTGCGCCCCGTCGTGCAGATCGCGTTCGATGCGCCGCCGTTCCGCTTCGAAGGCGTCCACCAGGCGCAGCCGGGAGCGGGTGACTTCGGCGAGTGCCACGGTCAACTCATGCTCCGGCGAAGCGATCAGACGCCGCGTCAGGTAGGCACGTCCTCCGGCGATGGCCCCCAGGGCGTACGCGCCCACACCCGTCAGGACCAGTCCGAGTACGGCGACGGCCACGGCGGCGGGCCAGGAGGTGACGGTCACGAGCTTGAGCACCTTGGTCTCCCGTCCGTCGCCCACCGTGGCCAGCAGCAGTGGGGTCGCAGTTATGGAGAGCGGAAGGAGCAGAGCGCCGGTGAGCGCGAGGGCGTCGAGGGGCCACAGCGCGGTCGCGAACAGCAGCGCGTATCCGAGTTCGCGCCACGTCGCCTTTTCCTTGAGCCGGGTCGTCAGCCAGGCCCCGAGACCGACGGAGACGGGGGGCCGGTGCGGGTCGGGCGCAGGAGCCACGTCGACCAGGCGCAGCCTGCGCCGCTCCACCGCGGCCACCGGTATGCCGATGAGGGCCGTGGCGACAAGCAGCGGCAGCCCCACCAGCACGAGGGCCAGGGCCCCGCCGAGCGCCGTCAAAGCGGCGACGCAGAGAAGAGCGGCGGCACCGGCCGGGGCGCCGGTGGCGAGATAGGCGGCCGAGCGCCACGGCCACGGCGACAGGAGGAAGCCGGGCCTCGCGAGGGCCTGCCACACATTCCGAGGGTGCATGGCGATCACCGTAGGAGCCCCGTCCGTCCGATGCCATCGGCCCAGGCCGAGGAGCGGGGGTATGTCTGGCCCTACCCCAGGTCTCGGCTCTGCCGTAATGCACCGCCACGGCCCCGCACGGTTACGTGGACCCATCGACGACGGGTGCTCCCAGGACGGGCCCCGGACCTGTGGGGGACCGATGAACGAGCCCGGAACGCAACACCGCACCGACCGCCGCGGCCGGCGACGGCGCATCGCCGCGCACCTGACTCGCCGGGAGACCGTCCCGTGCTGAAACTGGCCCTGCGCACCCTCCGCACGCGGTGGGTCCTGTTCGTCGGCAGCTTCGTCGCGCTCGCTCTCGGCGTCGCCCTGATCGCGGTCATGGGTCTGACCCTCGCCTCGTCGCTGGACGCCCCCGGCCGGGCGCCGCAGAGGTTCGGCGCGGCGGCGGTCGTGGTCAAAGGCGCGGACACGCTGTCCGTGCCCACGCGCAACGGCGTGAAGACACAGAAACTCGCCCAGCCACGTGTCGTGCCCGCCGCCACCGTCGCGCGACTCAAGCGGCTCGGCGCCGTGGTCGAGGACCGGTCGTTCCCGGTACGCGCCCGGGGCGGCCCCGGCGACCTGGTGGGGCACCCCTGGTCCGTCGCCGCGTTCGCGCCGTACACGATCGACGCCGGGCGTGCGCCCCGTGCGGGCGACGAGGTCGTCGCCGGCGGGTCCTGGGCGAGACCGGGCCAGAGCCTGCGCACGGACCACGGCACGGTGCGGGTGGTGGGCACGGTCGGGGACCGCGGATTCGAGCACGCGCTCTTCTACACCGACGCCCGTGCCGCTCAACTGGAACCCACCAGCGAGCAGTTGGTGATGGCCGACGCGAACCCTTCGGCTGTGCGGGACGTGGTGCGCGGCAGCGGCGCCCAGGTGCTGACCGGGCAGGACCGCCACCAGGCCGACGCCGACCCGGACCGCGACGGCAGGGCGCTGACCGCGATGAACGCCCTGTTCGGCACGGCGGGGGCCGTCGCCTCCTTCGTCTCGGTGTTCGTGGTGGCCTCGACCTTCGCCTTCGCAGTCGCCCAGCGGGGACGGGAGTTCGGGCTGCTGCGCATGGCCGGGGCCACGCCGGGACAGATTCGCCGGATGGTGCTCGCCGAGGCCTCGACGGTGGGCGTGCTCGCTTCGGCGTCCGGCTGCGTGCTCGGTGCGTACGGCGCCCCCCGGCTGGCCGCCTGGGCGGTCGACGGTGCACTCGCGCCGGCCTGGTTCACCATCGGCGACTCCATGTGGCCGTACCACATGGCTTTTTGGACGGGTGTGGTCGTCGCGCTGTGTGGCGCCGCGGCCGCGTCCTGGCGGGCCGGCCGCACCGCCCCGACCGAAGCGCTCCGCGAGGCGTCCGTGGACGCGCGGCCCATGACATGGGGCCGGGGACTGTGTGGCGTCGCCCTGGCACTGGTCGCCGCCGTGACCCTGGGCATGGCCCTTGCCACCGACCCGGGTGGACTGCTGCACCGCAAGTCCTATGTGAGCCGGCCGATGCTGCTCATCACCGCGGTCGCGCTCCTCGCTCCGGTCGTCGTGCGCCCGCTGGTGCGGGTGATCGCCTGGCTTCCGACCCGACTGTCGGGCATCGGCGGCACGTTGATACGGGCGAGTGCTCTTGCCGGCGTGCGGCGCACCGCGGCGATCGCGGCCCCCGTCCTCGTCATGGTGGCCCTCGCGGGATCGCTCCTGGGCGCCACCGCCACGCTGGACAGGGCGAAGATCGCCGAGAGGCGGGAGCAGACCGCCGCCGATGTCGTCGTCATCGCCCCGAAGGGCGCGGGCTTCGACGCGGTGACGCTGCGGAAGCTGCGCGCGCTGACCGGCGCCGAGGTGTCCCCGACCTCCACCACGGCCGTCTGCGTTCTGGAGGACGAGGTGGCCCTCGTCAAGTCCGACGCCCGCGCCGCCGAACCAGGAGCGCTCACCGCCACGACGCACCTTCCGATCACCGCGGGCAACGCGAGCGACCTCGATGACGGCTCGATCATCGTCACCGAGGAGTGGCAGCGGCACACCGTGGGGCAGCGCGTGCGGGTGTGGCTCGGCGACGGCACGGAGAAATGGCTGCGAATCGCCGCGGTGATGGCCACCGGCACCGGCAACAACGGTGCGTACGTCACCCCTCACAACGCACCCGGCGCACGGGTGGACCGGCTCGACATCACGGCCGCGCCCGGCACGGAAACCGGGTCCTTGCTCACTACGCTGCATGCGGCACTGGACGCCACGGGCGCCCGAGTCCTCACCAAGGCCCAGTGGACGCAGGGGAGCGATCCCGCCGCGAACCGGACGACGCGACTGGGTCTCTTCCTGGTCCTGGGCATCGCCCTGCTGTACACCGGCATCTCCGTGGCGAACACCATGGTCATGGCCGCACCCGGCCGGGTCCGTGACATGGCCGTCCTGCGCCTGGCCGGGGCGACGCGGTGGCAGGTGCTTCGGCTGGTGGGGGGCGAGGCGCTGCTGGTGGTGGCCGTGGGCGCGATCTTGGGGCTGCTGGTGACCGTGCTCAACCTGGCGGGCCTGTGGGGAGCCCTGGACCGCTTGTCGGTGAGGGATGCCGTCGCGATCCCCTGGGCGTCCCTCGTCGCGGCGCCGGCCGCCTGTGCGGGCCTCGCCGTGGTGGCCTCCGTCATCCCCGCCGCGCTCGCTCTGCGGCGCGCGACGGGCGAATTCGTGGGCGTCGCCGTATGAGCCGTCGGGCGCCGCGCTGCCTGACGTGATGCCTAACCTGTGGCGCCGGGCCGTGACCGCGGTGCGGGGAGGGGGAGTTGTGAGCAATGCTGTGGTGAGGGCGCTCGATGCGCTCATACCGGGGGGTGCGACGGGCGGCGAGCTGGAGCGCTGAGGGCGGGCTCTGCGATGGGTCGAGGCGGGGGCACGACGTACCACCGTGGTGCTCGATGCGGCGTGCGGCACTCCGGCCATGACCTGGGCGCCGATCCTGCCCGCGCTGGCCCGGCACACGCGGGTCGTGGCGTACGACCGGGCGGGGCTCGGCATGAGCGACCCGGCCGGGGCGCCGACCGCCGTGAGCGAGCAGGACGACCTGGTCGCGTTGCTGACCCACCTGGGGCCAGGGCCCCGTGTGCTGGTCGGCAACAGCTGGGGCGGTCTGCTCGCACAGCGGGTGGCGTGGAGCGCGCCGGAGCTGGTGGCCGGGCTCGTCCTGGTCGACCCGGGCCACGAGGCGTTCCAGCCCCCCGTCCTGCGCTGGGCGGACGCGGCCCTCGCCGGCCTCGCTGCCGCGCCGTTCATGCGGAAGGCCGCCGAGCGGTCCCTGCGCGAGAGCGCGTCCCGGGCGGCGCACCGGGCGACCGAGGATCCGTCCGTCCGGGACCTGCTCGTCGCGACGGAACTGGCCTGCCGGGCGAGCCCCCAGCAGGCGCGCACGGCGGCCGCCGAGAACCGGATGACGCGCGAGGAGATGCCGGCCTTGCGGCGGCTGCGCGCGTCCTCGTGCCTGCCGGATGTCCCGGTCACGGTCCTGAGCGCGACCGAAGGGCTGCCGAAGGGGATGCGGGCCCGGTGGACCGGGCTCCAGGCGGCCGTCGCCGCGACGGCCACGCAAGGCCGTCACCTGGAGGTGCATGACGCCGGTCACTACATTCACCAGAGCCGGCCGGACGTGGTCGCGAAGGCCGTGCTCGACGTCGTCGAGCGGGTGCGGCCCGGGTGACATCGGGCTCGTTCCGGGCTCGCTCCGGGCGCCGGCGCGGGGGGTCATTTCGGACTTCGGGGGAGCAAGGGCGAGCGCGACGCGGCCGCGGGTGGGGTACTGCGTTGCCAGGCCGGGCCGAACGACCATACTGGTCGGGCCCCGATCGCCCACAGAACGAATCCATGGCCAAAAACAGCAGCCCCCCGCCCACCGTCCCCGACACCGCGTGGCTGGGGCGCGGGCGCCACCTCGGGCCCGAGCCCGAGCTCGACGTCCGGCGCAACCTGATCGCCCTCCAGGCGGCCGGGGTGCTCGACGACTTCCTGGACCTCGACCCCGTCGAGGCGGCCCGCTCCACCGTCCTGCACCCGCTGGACGAGTCCGCCGACCCCGGCCCCACCGCCCGCCGTGTCTTCGAGGCGCGCTGGCGCGTCGCCGACGACATCGTGGTGCGCGCGCAGCTCACCACGTACGACCCCGAGTCGCGCCGCAAGGACGGGGAGGGTGTCACCTGGGTGCTGGCCGCCGAGGCGGAGCGCGCCTGGGATGTGCACTGGCTCTCGCCCGCGACCGTGTTCTGGCCCGACAGCGACCGCGTCGCCTGGGACCACGACACGGTTGCCGGCCTGCGCCTGCGCGCCACGAACTACTTGCCGAAGGACGACGACGAGCTGCGTCACCTGCTGCGGGACTGCACCCGGCAGAGCTGGTTCATCCACGTCGTGGTGCACGAGGCGATGACTCCGGACGCGAAGGGGCAGCAGCCCATCTCGACGTTCCTTCCGCCGAGCCTGCGCCACCGGGTGGTCGAGCACCGGGGCACGCCGGAGCAGGCCCAGATCGCCGACTTCGCGATGAAGCGCGAGCTGAACGTGCGGATGCCGCGCGGTGGAGCCGTCGTCCTGCCCACCGCGCCGCCGAGCCCCGGCTACGACGGGGACGCCTTCACGCTGCGCACCGTCTTCCTCGACGGGTCCCAGCCCACCGAACTCCTCGACAGAATCAAGGAGTTCGCCGCGCTGCCCCGTCCGCTGACGGCCGACGCCGAACGGGCCCTGACCCGGCTCCGCCAGGGCTGGCACCTGCTCACACCGGACGAGGAACTGGTGCACGCGCAGGGCATGGTCATGAGGTACGCCGAGGCGCTCGACGCCATGACGAACTCGCGCGACCTCTACCGCGAGGCCGCCGAGGCGGCCCAGGCCGCGCTGGCCGAGACGAGCGGCGGGGACGGTGTACTGCGAGCCCCCGTGCCGCGACCGGCGAAGGCGGACGGATCACCCCTGACCGCCCTCACCAAGGCCTTCGGACGCTTCCGCGACCCCGGCAAATAGGCGCGCCGCGGAAACCGGGCCGGCCGGCGTGACGGCTCGGCCGGTGCGTCGACGTGCTGACCGGGGCCGCAGATGGCTGAGGTCTTCGCCCGGGCGGCGGGCCGCCCCGTGCGGTCGCCGCCACGCCGATCGAGCGGATCCGCGCCCAGAGCGAAGAGAAGAGATGGCCGCGATGTTCGACTGGTTCGACACCGTGGGCTTCCGGGCCGACCTGCGGGCCCTGCGTGCCCGGCGCCCGCGCAATGGCGACGCTCGCCGCCTGGGTCGGCGAGCAGCGGTCCGTGCCGCGGAGCCGGGTGCGGCTTCCTGAGCCAGCAGGGTCCCGCCAACTGCCGTGGGGGCGAAGGACGTTGACCGTTGCCCGCACCCCGCGGGCTTGTCAGTGGCTTCCGGTGAGTTCACCGCTGAGGGTCTCGTGGATGTGGGCGCTGGGCTGGTTCAGGCCGATGATCTCCACCGTCTTGCCGCGTTGGGCGTACTTCGCCTCGATGGCGTCGAGCGCGGCCACGGACGACGCGTCCCAGATGTGGGTGCCGGAGAGGTCGATGACGATCCGGTCGGGATCGGTGGCGTACGCGAACCGGGTCACGAGGTCGTTGGACGACGCGAAGAACAGCTCGCCCGTGACGCGATAAACGACCTGGGTGCCGTCGGGGTCGACGACCGCGGTGACGTCCGCGACGTGGGCGACGCGCTTGGCGAAGATCACCATCGCCGTGATCGTGCCGACGACGACACCGATCGCCAGGTTGTGGGTGGCGACGACGACGGCGACGGTGAGCACCATGACGGCGATCTCCCCGGCCGGCATCCGCCGCAGCGTCTTGGGCGCGATGGAGTGCCAGTCGAACGTCGCGAACGACACCATCACCATCACCGCGACGAGCGCGGCCATCGGAATGTCGGAGACGACCGGCCCGAACACGATGCACAGCACCATCAGGAATGTGCCCGCCAGGAACGTGGACACCCGGGTCCGTGCCCCGGACACCCGCACGTTGATCATGGTCTGGCCGATCATCGCGCAGCCGCCCATACCGCCGAAGAACCCCGTGACGATGTTGGCGATCCCCTGCCCGATGGATTCGCGGGTCTTGCTGGAGTGGGTGTCCGTGATCTCGTCCACCAGCTTCGCCGTCATCAGCGACTCCATCAGGCCGACCAGCGCCATGGCGAGTGCGTACGGGGCGACGGTGGTGAGGGTATCGAACGTGAACGGCACGTCGGGCAGGCCGGGCGTGGGCAGCGAGGAGGGAAGGGCGCCCTTGTCCCCTACGGTCGGCACCGCGATGGCGGCGGCGACCGTGATGACCGTGAGGATCACGATGGAGACCAGGGGGGCCGGGATCGTCCGGGTGATCCTCGGGAAGAGCACCATGAGGGCGAGACCCCCGATGATCAGCGGGTAGACCGCCCAGGGCACGTCGTGCATCTCGGGCACCTGCGCCATGAAGATGAGGATGGCGAGCGCGTTGACGAAGCCGACCATCACCGAGCGCGGCACGAACCGCATGAGCCGAGCCACCCCGAGCGCGCCCAGCACGATCTGGAAGACACCGGCGAGGATCACCGCGGCCACCAGATAGCCGAAGCCGTGCTCACGGTTGAGCGGAGCCGTGACCAGGGCCACGGCTCCGGTCGCGGCAGAGATCATGGCGCGCCGGCCGCCGACGATGGAGATGGTGACGGCCATCGTGAACGAGGCGAACAGACCGATCGCCGGGTCGACCCCGACGATGATCGAGAATGAGATCGCCTCGGGAATCAGCGCCAGCCCCACCACGAGACCGGCCAGTATCTCGGTGCGCCACACCCGGGGATCGTTGATCCAGTCGGGCTTGAGGCCGCGCAGCCGGGCGGCCGGGGACAGTGCGGACGTCGTCAAGACGGGTACCTGTCGTACTCGGGCACGCCGGGCGTCCGCCGGAGCGTGCGGGATAACGCGGGGCGGCCGGGCGGCCGTTCGCGGTGCCCGCGGGTCGGCGGGCGAGAAGCATTCGGAGGTCCCGAAGCGCGCGGTGCGCGGGACGCACGCAGGCTCGGGGCACTCGCCGCTCGGGGCGCTCAGTGTCGCTCAGGGCGACGACTCAGGGGCCGGGATTCACGGCGGGCAGGCGGCGGCGCGGGACACCATGGTCATACGCACGCTGTCTCCTGCGGGCTCGGTCGTCCGGGTTCGTCGTCGCCGGGGGCGGCATCGACCCCGACAGACGTGACGACCGACCAGGGGAGCGGTCGGCCGGTTCGGCGGGCCCCAGCACGGCGAACGGCAGGCCCCGCCCCGCCAACTCTACCCGACCTCCCTTGAGCGGGGCCGGGGTCCCGAGCGGCCCGGGGAAGGGGGCGGGTGACTGAGGCGCCCGGGGCGCCCGGGGCGCCCCGGCGGGACGAGGTGGCCGGAG
>NZ_JBEZKW010000012.1:0-82571 GCF_040651795.1 Streptomyces sp. NPDC048361 | reverse complement strand
TGGCCGGTGCGCCCGGAGTGACCGGCGTGACGAGAGGACAGGAGTGGCCGGTGCGCCCGGAGTGACCGGCGTGACGAGAGGACAGGAGTGGCCGGTGCGCCCGGAGTGACCGGCGTGACGAGAGGACAGGAGTGGCCGGAGTGGCCGGTGCGCCCGGCTGCCGTGGGCGCCCCGGCTCGACCGTCACGCGTCGTGAGTCGCGCCCGCCTCCGCTCCCGACCGGGCATGGCGGTCCAGCGCCAGCCATACGCGGTCACGCGTCACCGGCATCTCGGTGAAGCGCACCCCCGTCGCGTCGCGCAGCGCGTTCGCGAACGCGGGGGCCACCGGATTGAAGGGGCTCTCGCTCATCGACTTGGCTCCCAGCGGGCCGATCGCGTCGGTGGTCTGCGTGAAGTGGACCTCCGTGCGCGGGACATCGGCGAACTGCGGCAGCCGGTAGCGGCGGAAGGCGGCCGTGGTGACCGCGCCGCGCTCGTCGATGCGTACCGTCTCGAAGAGGGTCGCGCCGAGCGCCTGGGCGACTCCGCCCTCGACCTGACCGCGGCACTGCATCGGGTTCATGACCTTGCCCGCGTCGGCCGCGTGGACACTGCGCAGGATACGGATCTCGCCGGTCGCGGGGTCGACGGCGAGGCGGAACCACTGGGCGTTGAACGCGATGGAGCGGGGCGTGCCGCCGAAGTGGCCGTCCACGGCCAGCTCGTCCTCCGCGCCCGCCGCGAGGGCCGCCTCGTGGAGCTCCTTCAGGGTCACCACCCGGCCCGCGCAGTCGAAGGCATCCGCCCCGAGCACGCACAGGTGCCGGGCCACCCCGCAGTGGCGGGCGGCGAAGGTCCGGAGCCGCTCGGCCAGCGAGGTGGCGGCGAGCAGGACGGCCTTGCCCGCCACGACCGTGCCCGCGGAGCCGAAGGCCCCGGTGTCGTGGCGCACGACATCCGTATCGGCCTGACGGACCGTCAGGCGGTCGACGGTGGTGTTCAGGGCGCCCGCGGTGATCTGCTGGTGAACGGTGGTGGTGCCGTTGCCGAACTCCGCGGTGCCGACGGCGATGTCGTACGTGCCGTCGGAAAGCAGGGTCACACGGGCGTCGGCGTAGTGTCCCCCGGGCGGGGTGGTCGCGATCATCGCCATCGCCGTGCCCTGGCCCACCAGCCACCCCTCGGGCGCCTGCTCTGCGCTGTCGTCCTCGGTGATGGCCCTGCGGACGACCGCCAGGCACTGGTCGAGACCGTACGAGGCGATGTGCAGGTCTTCCTCCTCCTCGCCGATGGGGCTGTGCAGGGGTTCGCCGGGGCCGATGATGTTCTTCTCGCGGATGACCAACGGATCCATGCCGAGCCGGTGGGCGAGCTCGTCCATCACCGATTCGACGGCGAAGGTGACCTGGCCGAGGCCGTAGCCGCGGAAGGCTCCCGACGGGACGACGTTGGTGTAGACCGAGTAGGCGTCCACCTTCTTGTGGGGTGCGCGGTAGACGGCGAACGACTCGCCCACGCTGTGGAACATCACGCCGGGGCCGTGGTTGCCGTATGCGCCGGTGTTGGTGACCACACGCATCTGGAACGCGGTCAGGGTCCCGTCGGCGCGGGCGCCCATCTTGATCCCGATGGTGAAGGGGTGGCGGGTGGTCGCCCCGAAGAACTGCTCGGCCCTCGTGAACTCCAGCTTCACCGGGCGGCGCAGTTTCAGCGCGGCCAGCGTGACGATGTCCTCGGTCAGCATCTCCTGCTTGCCGCCGAAGCCGCCGCCGACCCGTCCCGCCACGACCCGGACCTCGTCCTCGGGCAGATCGTAGAGAGCACACAGCGCGCGGCGCGTCAGGAAGGGGGTCTGGGTGGAGGAGCGCACGGTCAGCCGCTCCCCGCTGCCGTCCTCCTTCGGTTCGAAGTAGGCGACACAGCCGTGCGTCTCCAGGCTGGCGTGCTGGACGCGTTGGGTGCGGAAGGTGTTCTCGTAGACCACGTCGGCCTCGGCGAAGCCGTCCTCGACACAGCCGATCTCGCCGTGCACCTCACCCGCGACGTTGTTCTCCACCCGGGCGATCCGCATTTCGGGCCCCTTGCCGGCGTGCACGACGGGGGCGCCTGGCGCCATCGCCTCATCCGCGTCGATGACGTACGGAAGCTGTTCGTAGACCACCTCGATCCGGCGGCAGCCCTCCTCGGCGGCCTGCTCGCTGTCGGCGACGACAGCGGCGACGCGCTGGCCCACGAAGCGGACGACGTCGTCCAGGACGCGTGTGTCGTCGGGGTCCTCGCCCGGGTGCTCGTGGCGGGCCGAGGAGTACAGGGTGTCGGGCGAGTCGTGGTGGGTGAGGACGGCGTGCACCCCGGGCACGCGCAGCGCCCGGACGGTGTCGATGGAGAGGATCCGGGCGTGCGGGTGGGGGGAACGCAGCAGCTTCATGTGGAGGAGTCCCGGCACGTCGACGTCGAAGGTGTAGCGCGCGGCGCCGGTCACGACCAGAGGGCCGGCCGGAGCACCCAGATTCTTGCCAACTGCCCTACCGGCACAGGGTTGTTCGGTGTGCCGCACACTGCGCACCGCGTCCTCGATCGCGCGGTATCCGGTGCACCGGCAGATGTTGCCCTTGAACGCGCGGGGCAGGTCCGCCAGCTTCCCGTCGTCGTGCGGGGTGCCCTGTTCGGCTTCGAGGGCAGCCGTCGTCATCAGGAATCCGGCGGTGCAGAACCCGCACTGGAATCCCTGCGCTTCGAGGAACTTCCGTTGTACGGGGTGGAGTTCGCCCTCCGGCGAGGCGAGCCCCTCGACCGTCGTCACGCTACGGCCCTCGGCCCGTACCGCCGGATACAGACAGCTGTGGACCGGCTCCCCGTCGACGTGGACGGTGCATGCCCCGCAGTCGCCGCCGTCGCAGCCCTTCTTCACCCCGTACCAGCCGCGCTCGCGCAGATACGTCCGTAGACACTGGCCGGCGCGCGGCTCGGCGTCGAAGTGCTGCTGGTTGACCTCGATGCCGAAGCTCATCGCACACCGTCCCCGGAGAGGCGCGTCAGGTCGTGGCGGACTTCCTCGGCCAGACGCAGCCCCATGTGCCGCCGCCACTCGGGAAGTCCGTGGATGTCGTCGTACCAGTCGTCGTCGCGGATGTGCGTGTCGATCACCTGCTGGAGCTCCCCCCGGTCGGGAGGGAGCGGGAACCAGAAGCGGAACGGGCGCACGGTCGCCGCGCTGATGGTCACCGCCATCGAACCGTCCGCCGGGTCGAGCGTGCCGATGACCAGGGCGCCCGAGCGGCCGAGCCCGTACAGCGATGCCTGCCGGAAGGCCGTGCGGCAGGCCAGGGCGCGTCCGGGCAGCGTGACCGAGCGGAGGAGCTCGCCCTCGCCGAGGTCCTTCACGCCGGCGCCTCGGATGAAGTCGACGACTTTCACGTCGCGCACGGCACCCTCCTGCGACTGGAGCAGACAGCTGCCGTCGAGCGCGGCGGCCAGCGAGATCACGGGGCCGGCCGGCAGGCCGTTGCAGAGGTTCCCGCCCACCGTGGCCATGTTCCAGATCTTGAACGAGGCCAGAAAGGCACGGCAGCACTGCTCGAAGAGGGGCGCGGACGCCACGGGCATGGCCCGCCCGAACCGGTAGAGCTGGGCGATGGTGCACGTGGCCGCGATCTTCAGTGAACCGTCGGCGCCCACGGTGAGCGGATCCCAGCCCATCCGGCTCAGATCCACGAGACGCCGCAGATGGGGCTGCGGCTCGGAGAACAGATAGGTGCCCCCGCCCAGCCATGCGTCGCCCGCCTGCCAGGGTTCACGGAGCCGCGCGTCCCGCACGTCCGTCACGGTGTTCAGATCCATGTCTCTCCACGCCCTTCGACCACTGCATCCAGGCCAGTGAAGCCCGGAGCACGGCTGGAAACGACTGGTTCGGCGCACGGAAAACGGCGGCGCGGGAGCATGCCCACTGGAGGATTCACCAGGCGGCTTCACCGGATGGTCGACGGTCCCCGTCATCAGCCCGGCTGATCGGCGGTGCGGGCTTCGGCGGCGCTCTTCAGATCCCGTAGCCACGCGTCGAGGCCCGTGCGGAGGATGTCGGTGGCGGCGGCCACGTTGGCGTCGACCTGCGGCTGAGCGGCGCGTGAATGACGGTCTCGGTGCGGTAGCGGACGCGAGCGTCGGGGTCGACGCTCTGCCCGCGGCAGGTCAACGGTTTGGCGTGGTGGGCGGGGTGTGGCATCTCGTACGCGATCTGAAGGAATCCCCGGCGGCGCGGGGCCCGGCCGAAACCGTCGGGGCACCGTCCCTGCGCGAGCTCTTGGGGCAGCGCGCCAACTGTCATGAACCGAGCTCTAGTTGAGCGTGTTCGTGGCGGTCCGGGCAAGAGCTGAACGGGCCGCCCGCACGGCGGGATGGCCGCTGCGGCCGCGGCGTACGACGGTGAAGACTCGGCGGGTGCCGCGGCCCTGGGGGAGTGGGTGCAGGGGGACGGTCGGCCGGCCTCCGCCCCAGACCAGATCGGGCAGGAAGGCCGCCGCGTGCCGCTGTTCGACGAGGCGTAGATGGAGCAGGAGGTCGGAGGTCTCGAACCGTACGTCGGGTTCGAACCCGGCGTCGCGGCACAGGGCCACCGCCCAGCGCCGGGCGGCGGTCCCCTCGGGCTCCATGACCCAAGGGTGGCCCGCGAGTTGCCGCAGCGGGGCCAGTGGATCCGTGCTCGTCGACCGCTCGGCCGCGTCTGGGGACGCGAGGCGGATCCGGTCGTCGAGCAGGCCCTCCTCTTCGAGGTCCGCCGGGCGCGGGCCGGGGTCGCCGGGATACTCCTCGGCGAGCACCAGGTCGAAGTCGCGGGCCTGAAGGCCGGGCAGCGCGCTCTCGGGCTCCAACTGGCTCAGATGCACCCGAAGGTGCGGGTGACGGTCGCGCAGGAGCCCGAGCGCCCCGGGTATCAGGGCGAGGGCCGCCGTCTGGAACGAGGCGATGCGCAGGGTGCCGGTGAGGCCGGTGAGGCCGGTGAGGCCGGTGAGGTCGGCGAGGGAGGTGGCGATCTCGGCCTCCGCGCGGTCAAGTCGTTCGAGGACCGCCTCGGTGTGGCCGACAAGGATCTCGGCCTGATCCGTCAGGCGCACCCGCCGGCCGACCCGTTCAAGGAGCGGCACCCCTACCTCCGCCTCAAGTTGAGAGAGCTGCTGGGAGACGGAGGAGGGGGCGTAGGACAGGGCGGCGGCGACGGCGGCGAGGGTGCCGCGGTGCTTGAGTTCGCGCAGGAGGCGCAGTCGGTGCAGATCGAACATGGGCCGGCCCGCCTCTCCGGCCGCCGCCGGCTGCCGGTCGTCGTCGATCAGTCGGTGTGGCCGATGAGTATAGGTCGGAAACATGAGCTGGACCGAAGGGCGGAGATGGCCGCACCCTGGGCGTGTGCCTGAGAACGTAGCGACACTCCGCGCCCTGCCCCTCCCCTGGTTCGCCCGGCCCGGCGCCCGCACTTGGCGGTGTGCGCCCGCCCCGGCCGAGGTGCGGGACTTCCATGCCGCACTGCCCGGCTATGTGCCGACTCCGCTGACCGAACTCCCTTCGCTGGCAGCAGAGTTGGGGGTCGGCCGGGTCTTCGTCAAGGACGAGTCGTCGCGGTTCGGGCTGCCCGCGTTCAAGGTGCTGGGGGCGTCCTGGGCGGTCCGGCGGGACCTCGCCGAACGGGCCGCGAGCGGCGAAGAGGCGCGCTCGGTCACGCTGGTGACGGCCACCGACGGCAACCACGGCCGCGCCGTGGCCCACGTGGCCCGGCTGCTCGGACAGCGCGCCCACGTCTACGTACCGCACGGTGTCCATCCGCGGGCGGTCTCCGCCATCGTCGCGGAGGGAGCCGAGGTCACCGAGGTCGCCGGGCCGTACGACGACGCCGTGCGCCTGGCGGCTCGGGCCGCCGCAGGGTCCGACGCGGTCCTGGTCCAGGACACGGGCTGGCCGGGATACGAGCAGATCCCGGGGTGGATCGTCGAGGGGTACTCCACGCTCTGCACGGAGATCGACGAGCAGTTGACGGCTCAAGGCGTCGAGCGGGGGCCCGACTTGGTCGCCGTGCCGGTGGGGGTGGGGTCGCTGGCCCAAGCCGTCGTGACGCACTACCGCAGCCGTCCGTCCGGGCACGCGCCGGCGCTGCTCTCGGTCGAGGCCGAGGCCGCGGCCTGCGTCCTACGGAGCCTTGAGCGCGGCAGGCTCCTCAGCATCACCACCGGCGACACCGCCATGGCCGGGCTCAACTGCGGAACCCCGTCCAGCAACGCCTGGCCACGCCTGCGCGACGGCCTGGACGCCGCGGTCGCCGTCCCGGACTCCGCCGGCGCCCGCGCGGCGGCCCGCCTCGCGGCCCTCGGCGTCTCCTCGGGCCCTTGCGGCGCCGCGCCCCTCGCCGGCCTCGAAGCCGCGCTCACCGACCCGGGCGCCGACGACCGCCGCACGGCACTGGGGCTCGGCCCGTCGTCGGTGGTCGTCCTGTTGAACACCGAGGGGACTGCGGCGAATCCGCGTGGCGCAGGCGGTTGTTGAGACCCGGGGGTGGGGATCGGTCGGCCGCGGGCGCCGGGCGCCGGGGGCCGGGGGCCGGGGGTGCGGGTTCCTCTGGGGCCACCTGGGCTGGACGGGGACGATGAGGGCGCCAGGGTCCAGGGTTATGAGGGCGGCCGGGCCTCACCGGGTCAACGGATACCGCCCGACTGGGGCCGCCGAAGCGAAGTCGCTCCGAGAACACCCTAGGCTGCCTCCGGCATCAACCCCGAGCTCAGGAGCGTCCGCCGTGTTCGACCCCGCACCGGAACACCCCTACCCCGACGCCCACCACCCGGAGGCGACGCCCGCCCCGCATGCGCTGCTCGCGCCCGTGGTCGGCTTTCTGGGCACTTGGTACGGACGGGGTGAGGGCGGTTACCCAACGATCGACGGGGACTTCACTTACGCACAAGAGGTCACCTTCACCCACGACGGCCGTCCTTTCCTGCGGTACGAGGCCCGGGCCTGGCTCATCGGCGAGGACGGCGCGCCGCTGCGACCGTCGGCGCGTGAGAGCGGCTGGTGGCGGCTCCAGCCCGACGGCCGGGTGGAGGCCCTGATCACCCAGCCCACCGGCATCGCCGAGATCGCGGTCGGCGCGGCGAGCGGAAAGACGGTGGAGTTCGCCACCCACCAGGTGGCTCTCACTCCGACCGCCAAGGAGGTCGACGCGACCCGTCGCCGCTACGAGCTGACCGACGACACCACACTGACCTTCGCCCACGACCTGGCCGCGGTCGGCCGCCCTCTGCAACACCACCTCACGGCGGTCCTGCGGCGTCGCACGGGCTGACGGCACGCTGTCGTTCACCGTCCTGGGACATCTCGCCAAAATGCACGCGGCACCCGCTTATCAGGCGGAGGGCGTGAATCGGGCGGAGGGTGCGAATCCGGCCGCGGCGGCGAACAGTGCCACCGCGACCGTCGCGCCCAACGACCACCGCGACCGTCATGCCCACCGCTCACCGCCCACCGCCCACCGCTAACGTCCCGCCCACCGCGACCGTCGCGCCCGCCTTGCTCCACCCTGCCTCGTCCCCCATGCGCTATCCATGACGCCCGCCCCTCCCGCCCACCCCAACTACCGCTCTGCGAACGGGAGGTCCAGGCATCGCGGCGGCATCGAGGGGGCCGCGGGCCGGCGCGCAAGCGGGGTGAGTGGCGCTGGGACACCGGGACGCCCGCCCCAAGGTGACCTGCGGAGAATCAGTGTCCTGGGGCGGCCCGGAGCCGGGGGGTCCGCGCCCGGCGGGGTGCGCCATCGTCCACTCCCGTCTGCTCGTCCGGGGTTTGGCCTTGGCCTTGGTGGCTACCCGGTGTGATGAGTCCTTTCCGGGCTCCCCGCGCGAGACTGACGAGAAGAGGACAGGTCTGACATGAACAATCGAATGGGATTGGGGCTCGCGGTAGGCGCGGGCTATCTGCTCGGACGTACGAAGAAGGCGAAGCTGGCCTTCGGTATCGGCACTTTGGTCATGGGCAAGCGCCTGCAACTGAACCCCCGCGCGATCGCGGACTTCGCGGCGGCGCAGCTGGCGGCGAACCCGCAGTTCAAGGAGATCGGTGAGCAGCTCAGGGAGGACATGCGCGGCGTCGGCAAGGCCGCGACCGGCGCGATCCTCAACCGGCAGATCGAGGGCCTCGCCGACCGGCTGCACGATCGTACGCAAGGCGTGCAGGACCGCATGTCCGGCGTGCTCTCCGGCGTGACCGGCGCCAGGGACGAACGGGACGAAGAGGGCGAAGAGGGCGAGGAGGAAGAGAGCGCGGACGAACAGTCCGACGGCGAGGACGACGCTCCCGCCAAGTCGTCTTCGCGTTCCTCCTCCCGGTCGTCCTCCTCCCGCTCGGCGTCGGGCCGCTCCTCATCGGGCCGCTCCTCATCGGGTCGGTCGACGTCCAGGTCGTCCAGCGGCGGCGGGACGGCGTCCAAGTCCCGCTCCGCAGGCGGTACGGCCGCCAAGTCGGCCTCGTCCAAGGGCACTTCGGCCAAGAAGACCGCGCAGACCACGCAGCGCACGGCGAAGCGCGCCACGGCCAAGAAGACCGCGAGCCGCCGCACCGCCAAGGGTGGTGACGACCGTGGCTGAGTCGAAGAACCCGCTGGTCAACAACCCCGCGGCCGATCGTCTCAAGTCGGAGCTCCAGTCCTATCTGCTGGCTCAGGGCGAGCGGCTCCTCGTGGGTGTGGGGCACAAACTGGGCGAGAGCACGGGCAAGCTCAACGACATAGCCGAGGGCCGCAGCCCCGGCTTCGCCAAGCTGGCCCTCGAAGGCGGCCGCAAGGTCGCCGAGGGCAAGGGGCCCGTCCGCGCCGCGGTGGAGATGGGCGCCTCTCATCTCAAGGAGAACGCCAAGGACATGTTCAAGGGAATCGGCGGGCGGAAGAAGGGCGGCGCGGGGCGCAAGCCGACCGTGATCATGGAGTCCGTGGACGTGGGCGTGCCGGTGCGCGACGCCTACGACCAGTGGACCCAGTTCCCGTCCTTCTCCACCTTCGCCAAGGGCGTCAAGAGCGCGACCGTCGCCGACGACACCACGTCGGACTGGAAGGTCAAGGTCTTCTGGTCCAGCCGGAGTTGGAAGGCACACACTACCGAGCAGGTGCCGGACGCGCGCATCGCCTGGACCTCTGAGGGTGCCAAGGGCACGGTCAAGGGCGTCGTCACCTTCCACCCGCTGGGCGAGAACCTCACCCGGGTGCTCCTCGTCATGGAGTACTACCCGAAGGGGCTCTTCGAGAAGACTGGCAACATCTGGCGCGCCCAGGGCCGACGTGCACGGCTCGACCTCAAGAACTTCGCGCGCCACATCGCGATGCTGGGTGAGGCCGACGGCGGCTGGCGGGGCGAGATCAGGGACGGCGAGGTCGTGGTCAGCCACGAGGACGCCGTCGCCGAGGAAGAGGAGCGGGACGCGCAGGACTCCGGGCCGCAGGACGGCCGGGACGAGGACGACCCCGAGCAGGACGACGAGGGCGCCGACGAGTTCGAGAACGAGGACACCGAACCGGAAGAGGCCGAGGGGTCCGAGGAGTCCGAGGAGCCTGAGGAGCCTGAGGAGGAGGCCGAGGGCGAGCCCGTCCAGGAGTACGACGAGGACGAGGTGGACCCCGACGCCGAGGACGCCGAGGACGCCGACGGCGCCTACGAGGGCGAGTACGAGGACGAGGAGCCGGCCGAGGGTGAGGAGCCGGCCGAGGACGGCGAGCCCGTCGAGGACGACGAGCCCGTCGAGGGGGAGTACGAGGACGAGGGCGCCGTCGAGGAGGAGGCCGACGAGGACGAGCTCGACGACCCCGAGGAGGCGTCGTCCGCGAAGAAGCGCCGCGCCTACGCGGGCGGCCGGAGCAGCAGCCGCCGGTGACCCGCCACCTATGACCCTCCCCGGGGGCGGCACGAGCCGCCCCCGGGGACCTTTGACGTGACGTCATGTCGGACACCGGGCCGCGGAGGCAGGGAAAGTGACCGTGAACAAGAAGGACCGCAAGACCCGGTTGACCGTCCTGGTGGCGCTGGGGGCCAACCTCCTCATCGCCGCCGCGAAGGCGGGCGCCGGAGTGCTGGCCGGTTCGCCCGCACTGCTCTCGGAGGCGGCGCACTCCGTGGCCGACAGCATGAACGAGGTGTTCCTGCTCGCCGCGTTGCGGCGCAGCCGGCGCCCGGCCGACCAGCGCCACCCGTTCGGCTACGGCAAGGAGCGCTACTTCTGGTCCCTGCTCGCCGCCGTCGGCATCTTCGTCATGGGGGGTTGCTTCTCCTTCCTCCAGGGCATCGAGGCGCTGGGCTCGAACGAGCAGGAGTCCACCGGCGGCTACATCGCGGGGCTGTCCGTCCTGGGCGTCGCCCTCGCCGCCGAGGGCGGCTCGCTGCTGCGGGCCCTGTACCAGGTACGCGGGCAGAAGGGCGGCATCGGCGGAGATCCGGCGCTCCGTACCGTCATCGCCGAGGACGGCACCGCGGTACTCGGCGTGCTGCTCGCCGCGGGAGGCATGACCCTGCACATGGTCACGGGCCGAGTGGTCTGGGAGGCGTCCGCCTCGCTCGCCATCGGACTGCTCCTCGTGTACGTGGCGTACCGCCTGGGCAAGGAGGCGCGCGACCAGCTGATCGGCGAAGCCGTCGACCCAGAGCTGCGCCGCCGCATCCGCGCCCTGCTCGACGAGCAGCCCGAGATCGACAACGTTGCCGACCTGCTCACGATGCGGCTCGGCCTCGACTCGACGCTGGTCGCCGCCCGGATCGATCTGCGGCCCGGGCTCGACAGCGAGGATGTCGAGCTGGTCTCCGAGCGCATCAAGGCGGCCGTGGCGGAGGAGTGGCCCGAGGCTGACCATGTGTTCCTCGACATCACGGACGCCCCGCCCGGGGAACGGCCGGCGCACGCCGCGCGGGACAACACCTCGGCCTGACGGCGGGGCACCCCGCTCACACAAAAGGTGACGTACGGCTGTGACGTACAGACGTGACGTACCGCGTCCGCGGACATGGAGCACTCTGCGGACATGGAGCACAGAGACACAGACATGACGATGCCCGGCCGCTCGGGACGGCCGGGCATCGCGTGTGCGGGGACGTCACATGTGCGGGCGTCCGTAATAGCCGCCGACCTGCTCGTGGTACGTGGGGTCCCCGAGGTGCTTCTCCTTGTCGAACTCGGGGGAGTCCTTGATCTGTTCCTTGGTGCAGGCGACGTAGATCTTCTTCTCGACCGCGTCGATGCGCGTGAGGACACCGGCCGGCAGCAGGACGTGCTTGCCGAAGATCCAGGGACCGGTGTCGACGACGATGTACGAGGAGCTGACCTCCTCGGAGTACTTGTCGACCTTGCCGATGCTTCCGTCGGTCGCCTCGACCTTGAACCCGGTCAGGTCGGTACCGGGCTGGTAGGCCGCGGCCTCCGGGTAGGCCCAGATGTTCTCCATGGTGGAGGATTCCCTTCGGATGGACGGTGATGGCGGGATGCGGACGACGGACGCGGTTCGGTGTTCCACGTTTCGTACGCGGGGCCCGTCGGCCCGCCAAGCTCCCGGGTGCCCCCGGCCCTCGCCCCTACACTCCGTGGAGCCGGCCCGTCGCTTCTTTCAGCCGTTCGGGCTACCCGGTGCGTGCCGGGTGGCACGCCTGTGGCGTGCCCGACAGAGTGTGCGGACCACGAAGTGAGGGGTTGCAGCCGGTGAGTGCCCAGGTGAGTGCCATGGACGAGTTCCTCGACCACCTCGATTACCCGATGTACGTGGTGACGGCCGTAGCGGGTCGGGAGCGGGGCGGGTGCCTGGTGGGGTTCGCTTCGCAGTGCTCGATGGTGCCGGTGCGGTTCATGGTGTGGCTGTCCACCGCCAACAGGACGTACCGCGTGGCACGTTCGGCCGAAGTCCTCGCGGTGCACCAGCTGGCGCGCGCGCAGTTCGACCTGGCGGAGCACTTCGGCGGCACGACCGGTGACGACGTCGACAAGTTCGCCGGCGTCGCCTGGCATGAGGGCCCCGGCGGCACGGTGATCCTGGACGACGTCCCGGCGTGGTTCGTCGGCCGGGTGGAAGACCACGTCGAGGGCGGCGACCACGTGGGGTTCCTGCTCAGTCCCTTGGCGGCCGCGTCCGCCGAACCGCCGTCGCCGGACGCGGAGTTGTTCCGGCTGAGCGACAGCGAGGGCATCGAAGCGGGCCACCCGGTGCAGGACGCCTGACCGGCGCTGCCCTGCGGCGGTGTCGGGTCAGGCCGAGCGGGTCTTGGCCAGCAGCTCGCGGATCTCGGCCGTCGTGCCGGTCTCACCGAGGCGGGGGAAGATCGCCTCGATGCTGTTGCGGTGCGCGTCGGCCCGCAGATCGGTCATGGCGTCGGTGGCCAGGGTCACGTGGTAGCCGTGCTCGTGGGCGGCGCGTGCGGTCGACTCCACGCCGATGCTGGTCGCGACCCCGGTGAGCACGATCTGGGTGATGCCGCGGCGGCGGAGCTGGAGGTCGAGGTCGGTGCCGTAGAAGGCGCCCCAGTTGCGCTTGGTGACCGTGATGTCCTCGGGGTGCCCGGCCAGCTCGTCGACGATCAGGTCCCAGCCCTCGGGCGGAGTGCCCCGCCCGTTACTCGTCTCGGTACGGCCCGGGGCCGCGTCGGAGCCGTCGGCGGCGAACGAAACGCGGACCAGGACGACGGGCAGCCCGTGCGAACGGAAGGCCTCGGCGAGTTCTGCCGAGCGGGCCACGACCTCCGATGTGGGGTACGGCTGGGCCGGGGAGGCCACGATGCCGCGCTGGAGGTCGATGACGACGAGGGCGGTGCGCGGGTCGAGAGTGGTGAGAGCCATGGTGATGCCTTTCTTGCCTACTGGCCTTGCCTACCGGTCTTGGTGACCGGTCTTGTCGACTGGTCTTGTCGAACGGGTTTGTTTGCCGGCCTTGTTTGCCGGGCCGAGTGGATCGGTCTTGGATCGGCCTTGCCGACTGGCGCGGCCGACCGCTTCGACATGGCGGGGGGAGAGGCGGGGAAGCGGGCGCGGCCGACCGCTTCGACATGGCGGGGGGAGAGGCGGGGAAGCGGGCGCGGCGGAGGGAGCCGGCGCGCCCCGACGGGCTCGGCCGCTGGCCGGCCGGGTCACGGTTGGGCGAGTCTCTCCAGCAGGGCCATCGCCTCGGCGATGGTGCCGCGCTCGTCCTCGGTGTAGCGCTCCTGGAACGCCTGCGTGAGCCACTCGGCACGCGCCTGACGATTGCCTTCGGCGCGCTCGCGACCCGCCTCGGTCAAGGTGACCAGCTGGCGCCGGCCGTCCTCGGGGTCAGGGCTGCGCTGGATCAGACCCTGCTGGTCGAGGGCGGCGAGCGTCGCGGCCATCGACTGGGGGCGCACCCCCTCGGTGGCCGCGAGAGCACTGGCCGACGCCGCCCCGCCCTTGTCGATGAGGGTCAGCGCGGAGACCTGCGAGGGAGTGAGGTCCTGGACGTCCGCGACCTCCCGGAGCCTGCGCCGCAGCCGGCTGAAGACGACCCGAAGGTCGCGTGCGGCGCGGACGGCGGACGCGGAGACGCCTTCGGGGGTGTCGGTCATGCCGCCCACCGTAAAGTCTTCAGTTGAAACTGTCCAGTTTGAGCTGAACGATGCTGAACGATGGGGCGCAGCCGGGCCCGGTCCGGCGGGTCGCCCGCATGCGGGCCCGGCTGCCGGGCGGGTCGCCGCGCGCGCGGGCGGCCGTAGGGCCGGTGGCTCATGCCGAGGTGGGGCCACCGGATCTGAGGGAACCGGGCGGCCACACCACGTCGACCGGCAGCCCGGCCGCCCGGGCCTCGGCGACCATGTCGGCGGTCCCGCCGCCGCGCCCCGTCGGCGCGCCGCCGTCCCACACGGCCACCAAGCGGTCGGCTCCCTTGAGCAGCCTCCGGTTCGCCGCCTCGTAGGCGTCGCGCCCCGCGTGGTCGTACGGCATGACCGCCACCTCCTGCGCGGCGCGGCACAGCGCGTCGAACAGGGCCAGGTCGGCCGCGCTTACCTCTGCCTCGCGGTAGTCGCGGGACGGGATGACCGCGACCAGCCTGCCGCCCAGGGCGAGCACCTCCTGGGCGAAGACGGTGTCGGCCCCCGGGGCCAGGCAGGAGCGGCCCACCAGGCCGGGGGTGAACGCGTCGAGGAGCTTGCGCAGTGCGGCGCGGACCGGCCCGACGCTGTCGGGGGTCAGGTCCATGTGGCCGGTTACGGCGATCGTGGTCACACGACAACTTCCTTTCCGGCGGCTCTGGTTGGCCGTCGCGCTGGGCCGGTCGATCGAAGCGATGTCCCTCGGGCCCAACGCCGGGCATCACACTGCGAGGCCGACACATCCCAGTACGTAGGTGGTCGCGAAGATGGCGGGGATCCAGCGCTCGACATGGGTCAGCGGCAGATAGGCGTTCCAGTTGCGGCCCTCCTGGAGGGCCTGCCACTCGGCAGCCTTGAAGGCGCGGGCCGGCAGGCGCTCCTCCAGGGCGGCGATCACCTGGAACTTGCCGTTGTTCAGCTGCTGGTAGGAGCGCAGTGTGAACCACCAGGCTGTGCACAGGGAGAGCAGCACGAGCAGCCCGCCGACCAGGAGGACGACGGAGGGCCGTGCGCGCTGCGGCTGCGTCAGCCAGACGCCGAGGAAGGCGAGCAGACCGCTGTGGAGGGTCACGAAGAAGGTGTTGGCCAGGTTGCGGCGGGCGCTGACCCGGTCCGCCATCTCGACACACAGCTTGTACTGCTCGAAGACGGCGGCGTTGTACGTCGACCTCTCCGCGCCGTAGTCGGACGCCGTGACGCCCGCGTTCCACAGGGTTTCGCTGATCTCGGCCATGACGGCATCATGCCCCAACAGCCCTTTCCCGGACGGTGACTTGACCAACCGGGCGCCGACACCGCCGTCGGTGACTGATGCGGTGTCAGGACGGAACCACGGTCTCCGGTGCCTGCCCGGACGCGAAGTGCCGCCGACCGGCTGCGGGGCAGCTGATCGGCGGCACTCTCGTACAGAACGGCACTCGCGCACGAAGGGCGAGGCCGGGCGGCACCGGAAGCACCGTTGGGTGGCACTGGGGACGCCGCCGAGCGAGGCCGGGCGGCGCCGGGGCGCCGGGCGGGTCAGGAGCGGGGGCTGCGGGGCTCCTCGGCCTGCTGCGCGTCCTTCTCCTTCTGCTTCTCCTTGATACGGACCGTTTCCTTGCGGACCTCGGCCTGGGTGGCGCGCTCCTTCTGGAGCCACTCCGGGTTCTCCTGCTTCAGGGCGTCGATCTGCTCCGTGGTGAGCGCCTCGGTGACCCCGCCGCGCGCAAGACCCGCGATGGAGACGCCGAGCTTGGCCGCGACCACCGGACGGGGGTGCGGGCCGGTGCTTCGCAGGTCCTGCAGCCACTGGGGCGGGTCGGTCTGCAGCGCGTTGAGCTCGGTGCGCGAGACCACACCCTCCTGGAACTCGGCGGGGGTGGCTTCGAGGTACACACCCAGCTTCTTCGCCGCGGTGGCGGGCTTCATCGTCTGGGCGGTCTGGTGCGACGTCATGGTGTCAAGAGTAGCGAGCGTGTGCGATCCCGCCGACCACGACCGGTAACCTGGCGGGGTGACAGGCTCGGAAGAACCCCCATCGTTCCGGCTCGCCTACGTTCCGGGTGTGACGCCGAGCAAGTGGGTGCGGATCTGGAACGAGCGGCTGCCCGACGTGCCCCTGACGCTCACGACGGTGACCGCCGCCGAGGCGCCCGCCCTGCTGCGCGGCCGCGAGGCCGACGCCGGGTTCGTGCGGCTGCCGGTCGACCGCACGGGTCTCAGCGCGATTCCGCTCTACACCGAGACGTCGGTCGTCGTGATTCCCAAGGACCACCTCTTCGCGGCGGTCGAGGAGGTGTCCGCGGAGGAGCTGGCCGACGAGATCGTGCTGCACCCCCTCGACGACACCCTCGACTGGGAGCGCCCGCCCGGCCAACCCGCGTTCGAGCGCCCCGCCACCACGGAGGACGCCGTCGAACTGGTGGCGGCCGGAATCGGGCTGCTGGTCGTGCCGCAGTCACTCGCCCGTCTCCACCACCGCAAGGACCTCACCTACCGCACGGTCACGGGTGTCCCCGAGTCGCGGGTCGCCCTGTCGTGGGCTGAGGAGGAGGTCGCGCCCGACCTGGTGGAGGAGTTCATCGGAATCGTCCGCGGCCGCACCGTGAACAGCTCCCGCGGCCGTACGCCGACCCCGCCGCAGCCCAAGCAGAAGCGCGCCGACAAGGGCGGGGCCCAGCGCAAGACGGCCGGCAGGCCCTCGGGCGGTACGGCGGGCAAGTCCGGCGGCAAGAACGCGCGGGGCGGTTCCGGCGCACCGAAGAGCGGTGCCAAGCGCGGCAAGCCCCGCGGCCGCAAGTAACCCGCCACGACCCGGGCATCGCGCAGCAAGTAGTAGCCCGTACATGCCCGTGCGTCCAGCCCTCGGTGGGGCGGCCGTGGTGTCTGCGCGCGCCTAGCCCTTGGTGGGCTGGGCCCGTACGTGCATGCGCTCGCCCTGAGCCCCGTACAGGGAGAGGAACTCCACGGGCCGCTCGCCCGGGTTGGCGAAGCCGTGCGGGGTGCGGGTGTCGAATTCGGCGGCCTCGCCCGCGGTGAGGATCAGGTCGTGGTCGCCGAGCGCGAGCCACAGCCGTCCCGACAGGACGTACAGCCACTCGTACCCGTCGTGCACATTCAGCTCGGGCCGTACGTCCTGGGCGGCCTTCCGGGGCGGGATGATCTGCTTGTACGCGTGCAGCCCGCCCAGGTAGCGGGTGAGCGGCACGAAGGTCTGGCCGTGCCGCGTGAAGGGCCGCGGGTGGATGCGGGGGTCGCCCGTGGTGGGGGCGCCGACCAGTTCGTCGAGCTGCACCCGGTACTCCCTGGCGAGCGGCAGCAGCAGTTCGAGGGTCGGCTTGCGCTGTCCGGACTCCAGCCGGGAGAGCGTGCTCAGGGAGATCCCGGTCGCTTCGCCGACCTGGGCAAGCGTGGCGTCCCTGGCCTGGCGCAGCGCGCGCAGCCGTGGTCCCACTCCGGACAGCACATCGGTGAGGTCGTCGTCTTGAGCCATGACTCCATTTGCCGTATCGGCAAGAAGCTTTGTCAACCCGGCGGGTCCAGGCGCAGCATCGCGGCATTGGAGGTGTCGCACATGAACGAGCGAACGGAACACGCGATGGACAGCACTCCCGAGAGCGGGCGCCGGACGGTGTACGACGTGGTGGTGATCGGGGGCGGCGCCGCCGGGCTGAGCGGTGCGCTCACCCTGGGCCGGGCCCGGCGCTCGGTCCTGGTGGTCGACGCGGGGCAGCCCCGCAACGCCCCGGCCCGCGGCGTCCACGCCCATCTCGGCCACGAGGGCACCCCGCCCGGCGAACTGCTCGCCAAGGGGCGGGACGAAGTGCGGCGCTACGGAGGGGAGTTGAGGAGCGGAAGCGCGACGGGCGCCGAGCGCGTCGGCGACGGTTTCCGCGTCACCCTCGCCGACGGGGGACGGCTGCGCGCCCGCCGGCTCCTGGTGGCCACCGGCCTCGTCGACGAACTCCCCGACGTTCCCGGCGTCGCGGAACTGTGGGGCAGCGACGTACTGCACTGCCCCTACTGTCACGGCTGGGAGGTGCGGGACCAGGCCATCGGCGTCCTGGGGACCGGGCCGCTCGCCGTGCACCAGGCCCTGCTGTGGCGGCAGTGGAGCGCGGACGTCACGCTCTTCCTGCACACCATGGACGAGCCGGACGAGCAGCAGTACGAGGAACTGGCCGCCAGGGGTATCGGTGTCGTGGTCGGCGAGGTCGCCGCGCTGGAGACGTGCGACGGACGCCTGCACGGCGTACGGCTCGCGAGCGGACAGCTGATCTCACGTCAGGCACTCGCGGTGGCAACGAAGTTGAGGCCGCGGGCCGGCGTGCTCGCTTCGCTCGGTCTCGCACCCATGGACCTGGAGATGGCCGGAACCGTCGTCGGCGCCCATATCGCCGCCGATCCGGTCGGCGCCACCGAGGTGCCCGGTGTGTGGGTGGCGGGCAATGTCGCCAACCCGCTGGACCAGGTCGTCGCGGCGGCCGCCGCCGGGGTGCGGGCCGGGGCGGCGATCAACGCGGACCTGATCGCGCAGGAGACCCGCCGAGCCGTCGAGGCGCGCAGGGAACCGTTCTCCGCGCGGCTGGAGCGAGAGGTCTGCGAGGTGGTCCTGGGCGACCGGCGCCACGGCCTGTAACGCGAGCCCGGGGCGTGGAAGCTCTCGTTCAAGAGCGCGTAACGAGCCAGAAGTTACCTCCAGGTATCTAGTGACTTATCACGCCTGCGCCAGTAGAACCTGTTCTCACTCCGTCGAGAGTGAGGAATGTCACATGAGTGACCCTACCACGCAACCTTCGGGCACCCCGGGTGTTTCGCGGCGAAGATTCATCGCTGGAACAGGTTCTATTGTCGGGGCCGCTGCCCTCATCGGGCACGGCGCCGTGGCCCAGGCGCGATCCTTCGCCCCGAAGGCCGCCATCGGCGACGGCGCCCACGTGCCGGCCCTCGTGATCGGCACCGGATACGGCGGCTCGGTCGCGGCCCTGCGACTGGCCCAGGCCGGCGTCGACGTGCAGATGATCGAGATGGGCATGGCGTGGGACACGCCGGGCTCGGACGGCAAGATCTTCTGCAACACGACGACGCCGGACTACCGCTCCTACTGGCTGCGCACCAAGACCAAGCAGCCGCTGAGCAACTTCTTCGGCATCCCGATCGACAAGACCATCCCCCGCTACACCGGGATCCTGGACGCCGAGGACTTCAGCGGGATCACCGTCTACCAGGGCCGAGGCGTCGGGGGCGGCTCGCTCGTCAACGGCGGCATGGCGGTCACGCCCAAACGCGAGAACTTCGGCGCCATCCTCCCGTCGGTCAACCCCGACGAGATGTACGCCACCTACTATCCGCGCGCCAACGCGGGGCTCGGCTCGGGTCTCATCGATCCGGCCTGGTTCGACACGGTGGACTGCTACCAGTTCGCCCGTGTCGGCCGTAAGCAGGCCCAACGCTCAGGC
The DNA here is from genome assembly GCF_040651795.1 of Streptomyces sp. NPDC048361. Lineage (NCBI taxonomy): Bacteria > Bacillati > Actinomycetota > Actinomycetes > Kitasatosporales > Streptomycetaceae > Streptomyces > Streptomyces sp. NPDC048361. The sequence goes on along the minus strand of NZ_JBEZKW010000012.1, from coordinate 63,560 downwards.
TTCCCCTTCGAGTTCGTACCCGACGTGTACGACTGGGACTACATGAAGCAGGAGGCGGCCGGCACCGTCCCGAAGTCGGCCGTCGCGGGCGAGATCCTGTACGGCAACAACTACGGCAAGAAGTCGCTCCAGAAGACCTATCTGGCCCAGGCGAAATCGACCGGCAGGGTCACCATCTCGCCGCTGCACCGGGTCACTTCGGTCTCCCCGGCCTCCGGTGGCACCTACACCGTCGTCATCGAGCAGCTCAACACCAACGGCGACGTCACGGCCACCAAGTCCGTCACCGCGGACAAGGTGTTCTTCGCGGCCGGCAGCGTCGGCACCAGCAAGCTGCTCGTCAAACTGAAGGCCACCGGCGCCCTGCCCCGCCTCAACGGGGAGATCGGCCGTGGCTGGGGCGACAACGGCAACGTCATGTGCGGGCGCGCCAACTACCTGTGGGATCCCACCGGCAAGATCCAGGCGTCCATCCCGTGCGGCGGCATCGACAACTGGAACGCCGGCGGCGCCTTCGCCGAGGTGGCACCGCTGCCCACCGGCATCGAGACGTACGCCTCGTTCTACCTGTCGATCACCAAGAACCCCAACCGCGGCACGTTCTCCTGGAACCCCGTGGCCGGCCGCGTCGACCTGGACTGGCAGACCGCCTGGAAGCAGGCCTCCATCGACATGGCCAAGACGATCTTCGACAAGATCAACGCGACGGAGGGGACGATCTACCGCACCGACCTGTTCGGCGTCTACAAGGTGTGGAACGACACCCTCACCTACCACCCGCTGGGCGGTGCCGTGCTCAACAAGGCGACCGACAACTACGGCCGTCTGCAAGGGTATCCGGGCCTGTACGTCATCGACGGCTCGCTGATCCCCGGCAACACCAGCGTCAATCCGTTCGTCACCATCACGGCGCTCGCCGAACGGAACATCGAGAAGATCATCGCCGCCGATCTCGCATGACGGCACAGCGCGGGGCCGCCCGGGACGCCGGGCGGCCCCGTCGTCAGGTGGTGGGAAGGACGCACACGGAGTCGAGGCCGAGCACATGGTTGAGCCGGCCGAACGCCAGCCAGGAGCCGATGCTCATGCTCAGCTCCACGATCTCGACCTGGCTGTAGTGCGCGGTCATCCGCTCCCAGAACTCCTCGTCGAGCCCGTGGTGGTCCACGGCGTACCGCTCGGCGTACTCGGCGGCGAGCCGGGTGCGGTCGTCGAACGCGTCGGTGGTACGCCACTCGGTGACCGCGTCGGCGAAGGACTCCTCGACCTTCTCGCCGTCCCGGTCGGTCCGCCAGTCCAGACAGAACTGGCACCCGTTGATCTGCGCGATCCGCAGCCGCGCCGCCTCGAACTCCCGTAGCCCCAGGGTGGTGTGGGCATAGACGGAGAGGGAGAAGTTCGCGGCGGCCATGCCGATGCCGGGCACCATGTCCCCCCACACGTACCCGATCGGCTCCTGCCCCTCGGGGATGTCGATCCTCATCGTTGTTTCCTTCCGAGTCTGCCGACTGCCGGGCGCAGCGGGATGTCGAGCGCGTCGTAGAGTCCGGGCTCCGCCGCCACCAGCCAGTCGACGGCGTTCACCAGGCGGCCGACCGCGGTGGCGTTGCCGCCCGCCGACCGGTTCGCGCCCTCGTCGGTCGCCGCCACGGTGACCTCGATGCGCGGCCGCCCCTCGATCACGACACGGTGTGCCCCGTCACCGCCGTCGGGCGGCACCGGCCAGTCGGGGGCGCAGGAGGGGTGAATACGGGTGACGTGCTCGATGACGATGCGCGGTTCACCCTCGACGATGCCCTGGACCTCGAACCGCACCGCACCCTGGGTGCCGGCCGCGAAGGTGCCCATCGTCCGCGTGCTCACCGTGGCGTCCAGCGGCCGGCGCTGCATGGTCTCGCGGATGTCGTCGAGCTCGACGCTCAACGCACGTGCCATCAGCCGGAGTTGACCGCCCCACACCATGGTGGGAATGGACGGCGCGAGCATCAGGGGCTCGTACTCCATCGGATGGCCCATGCCGATCAGATGCCGGACCGACTCCTCCTGCTCATAGGTGGAGTAGTCGAAGATCTCCTGGCAGCGGATCGCGTCCACGGTGGTGCCGAGCCCGCTCATCAGCAGCGGCAGTACGTCGTTGCCCCAGCCCGGGTCGACACCCGAGACGAAGAGGGACCCGCCGCCCGCCGCGATCGCGGCGAGTACCGGGTCCCTGAATTCGGGTGGTGCGCTGACGTGGTCGTAGAGCGGGTACAACGCGGGCGTGACCACCACGGCGCCCGCGCGGATCGCACGGCAGACGTCGGCCAGCGCCTCGTCGGGGCGGATGTCCCCGGACGCCGCGTACACGACGGCACGCGGCCGTGCGGCCAGGACCGCCTCGGCGTCGTCACTCGCCGCCACGCCCAACACGCCCTCGGCCCCCGCGAGTTCACCCGCGTCGCGGCCCACCTTGGCCGGGTCGTGGACGAGTACGGCCGCGAGTCGCAGAGCGGGATGGGCCTCGACGGCACGTATCGCCGCACGGCCGACATTGCCGGTACCCCAGACAACCGTGGGAATCATGCGCGGAGGGTAGCGAGAAGGCCCAGAGGTTCCTAGAGCCGTGCCTGGAAAAGATGCCGCCGGTGCGGGCCCCCGCGCGCGCCCCTACGGCACGGTCCGGTGCGGGGGCGGCGCGGCCCTGTGCGTGTGCTGCGGCGGACGCGCCACGGGCGGGGCGACGGCGGCGGTTGGGGTGGTGGTGGCGGCGGTGGAGGTGGCGGCGGTGGAGGTGGCGGGCGAGCGGACCCGCGTCAGGTGGGCGAAGACGACGAGGTTGCTCTCGTACCCCGCCTTGGGAGTGAACCGGCCGCCGCAGGTGATGAGACGCAGCTCCGGGCGTTTCGCCGGTCCGTACACCTCCTGGTCGGGAAAGTGCGCCTTGTCGTACGTCTTGACCCGGTCGACGGTGTAGACGGCGACCTTGCCGTCGGCGCGGCGCGCCTCGACCAGACGGCCCGGGCGCAGTACCCGCAGTTCGACGAAGACGGCGGCCCCCGTCTTCGTGTCGCGGTGACCGACCGCGACGGCGGTGCCCGACTCGCCCGGTGACGGCCCCTGCCGGTACCAGCCCACCACCTTCGGGTTGTCCACGGGCGGCGTGGTGAGGTGGTGCTGGGCGTCGAGGCCCAGGGCGACGACCGGCGCCACGATGCCGAGGTACGGGATCGCGAGCGAGACCGCGGGCGATGGCGGCAGCGGCCGGGGCGGCGGCGCCGTGGGGCGCGGGGACGCCGCGCCCCGGCTGTCGCCCGCCGGGGCGGCGGCCACCTCGGAGTCCATCGGCCCGGCGGCCGACAGTGCGGCGGGGTCGTCGTCCTGGGCCCACCAGACGCCGCCCACCACCAGGGACAGGGCCAGGGCCGCCGTCCTCGTCAGGCGGTAGGCGCGCGTCCGGCGACGGGCGATGGGGGCGCGTCTACGCTGCGCCATCGGGGCGACGGCGAAGGCGGCGGATGTACAGCACCCCGGCGACCGCGACGAGACCCACGCCCGCCACGGCCCCCGCCTGGGGGATGCTCGGAGTGTCGGCGAGGCCGCCGCCGCCGGCCGGTACCCCGCCGTGCGGCGGGCCGTAGGCGCCGATCGCCGCCGCGCGGGGCGCAGAGGACGGGCACTCGACCTTGAAGACCTTCTGCTTGCCCGCGCCCTTGCCGCCCACGATGGTCCAGGTGAGCTTGTACTGCCCGTTGGGCAGCGTGAGCGGCGTGGTGTGGCCGGTGCCCGTCGTGAGCTGGACGGTGCCCGAGAGGGAGGGGCCGCCGGCCCTGTCGGGCTGGGTGTTGACGTTCCAGGTGATGGCCTGCGCGGTGTCGAAGTTGAACGCGTCGAGGTAGAAGTTGCAGACCTTCGGCTCGTCGCGCGGGTCGGTGAAAGGCGTCCCCATCGCGTGGAGCTTGATGTCGCCGTTGTCGCCGGGGGCGGCGAAGGCGGCGGGGGCCGAGGTGAGCGCGGTTGCCGCGAGGGTGAGCGCCGCGACGGCGGCGAGCCGCGTACGGGGGCTGGCGTGCAGTGCTGGGGCAGGCATGGGCATTCCTCTGGTCGGGATGATTGTCATACAAATCGGACCTGTGCCTGACTCTCTTTCACGTCGTGCGCGGCGGCGCCCGAGCCTCGCCGCGACACTCGCGGAATATCACCCGTCCGCCGCAATCCGCTGCGCCCGGGACCGGCTCCGCACGGCGAGCGGGACCCGCTCCGCATGGCCGGCAGGGCCGCCGCGCACGGCCATTGCCCGCCGAACGCCCCTGTGGTTAGCCTGTGTTCGTCATCCCGGCCATTGGCCGGAGTTTCGAACGAAGAGGGTGGGTGGCTGAGCGATGGGCCGACTGGTTCCCGCGGTGACGAGGGCGCTCGACGTCCTCGAACTCTTCCTGGAGAGCGAAGGCAGCCTCTCCGCGCCCGACGTCATCCGCCGCCTCCAGCTCCCCCGCACCACCGTGCACGAGCTGCTCACCACCCTGGCGGCCCGCTCCTATCTGGCGCCGGTGCCCGAGCAGCCGGGCCGCTACCGGCTCGGCGTCCGCAACCACCAGCTCGGCAGCCGGTACGCCGAGCAGCTCGACCTCGCCGCCGAGGGGCGGCAGGTGGCGCGCGAGGTCGCGGAAACCTGCGACGAGACGGTGCACGTCGCGATCCTGGAGGACGCCGACGTCATCTACATCGCCAAGGTCGACTCCACCCACGCCGTCCGCATGGTCTCGGCCGCCGGCCGCCGGCTTCCCGCGCACTGCACCTCCGTCGGCAAGATGCTGCTCGCCGCCCTGCCCGAGGGGGAACTCGACACCCGGCTCGCGGGGCGCGACCTCGTCGCGATGACGCCCGACAGCATCACCGACCCCGTCGCCCTGCGGGCCGCCCTCACCGAGATCCGCGCCCGCGGGACCGCCGTCGAACACCGTGAGTCCAACCCGGACGTCAGCTGTGTGGCCGCGCCGGTCAGGGACGGGGCCGGGCGGGTGGTCGCCGCGCTCTCGATCTCCGTACCGATGACACGGTGGAGCGAGGAGCGCGAGGCGGAGCTGGCCGGGCTCGCCGCGAAGGGCGCGGGAGACCTGTCCGCACGGCTCGGACACCGAGGGGCACGATGACGTACGAACTCGCGGTACGGGAGTGGGCCCAGCTCGGCGAGGGGCCCACCTGGGACCCGGCGGCCCAACGGCTCATCTGGGTCGACATCCTCTCCTCGCGGATCCACACCTACGCGCCCGACACCGGTCGCCGTACCGTCCTCGCCGCCGAGCAGCATGTCGGCGCGGCGAAGCCGCGGGCCGGGGGCGGCCTCGTGGTCAACCTCCGCGACGGCGTCGCCCTCTACGGCCCGCGGGGTGAGTTCCGCTGGCTGGTCCGCGACCCCGTGCCGGGCCGGCGCGGCAACGACGCGGCGGTCGCCCCCGACGGCGCACTGTGGGCCGGGACGATGCGGTACGACGAGGCCCCCGGCGGCGGCTCCCTGGCCCGCGTCGCCGCGGACGGTACGACGACCGGGGTCCTCGACGGCGTGACCATCAGCAACGGCACCGGCTGGAGCCCGGACGGCCGTCTCATGTACTACATCGACACCCCCACCCGGAACATCGACGTGTTCGACTTCGACGGCCGACTCCCGCACAACCGCCGGGTGTTCGCGTCCATCGAGCCCGACGCCGGGCACCCCGACGGGCTCACCGTCGACGCGGAGGGCGGCGTCTGGGTCGCGCTGTGGGGCGGGGGAGCGGTGCGCAGATACGCCGATGACGGCAGCCTCGTCCTCGTCGTCGAGCTGCCCGTGCGGCGCCCCACCGCCTGCGCCTTCGGCGGCCGGGACCTCACCGACCTGTATGTCACCTCCGCACGCGTCGGCGGGACCGCGCCCGAGCCCCTCGCCGGCTCGGTGCTCGTACTGCCCGGCGTGGGGCGCGGTCTGCCGGGGTTCGCCTTCGCCGGCTGATGGGTCGTCATGCGCTTTGCGCCCGGCGGACGTTCCGCCGGGCGCACGCGGACCACCCGTTCTCAGCGCGTGGAGAAGGAGTGGACGGTGGAGGTGCGGTATGTCGTGCCCGGGCGCAGCACCGTCGACGGGAACGCGGGGTGGTTGGGGGAGTCGGGGAAGTGCTGGGTCTCCAGGGCGAGTGCGTCGCCCTGACGGTAGGCGTGCCCCGCGGTGCCCACCAGGGTCGAGTCGAGGAAGTTGCCGCTGTAGAACTGCAGGCCCGGCTCGGTCGTGTACATCCGCATCACCCGGCCCGACGGCGGGTCGGTCAGGGTGAGGGCATGGCCGGGAGTGGTCGAAATCCCCTTGTCGAGGACCCAGTTGTGGTCGTACCCCTTGGCGTACACCAATTGCTCGCCGCCCCGGCGCAGGTCCCGGCCGATCGGCTTCGCCCTGCGGAAGTCGAAGGGCGTGCCCGCCACCCGTGCGAGCTCACCGGTCGGGATGAGGCCGGCGTCGACGGGCGTGTAGCGCGCGGCGGCCAGTTCCAGGGTATGGCTCTCGATGGAACCGCTGCCCTCCCCGGCCAAGTTGAAGTAGGTGTGGCTGGTGAGGTTGACGACCGTCGGCCGGTCCGTCGTCGCCGCGTAGTCGATCCGCCAGTCGCCGCGCGCCGTCACGGTGTACGTGACGCGGACCTTCAGGGTGCCGGGATAGCCCATCTCGCCGTCCGGGGAGACCCGGGTCAGCACCAGGCCGGCGTCCCCGCCCCGGGTGAAGGGCTCCACCTGCCACATCCGCTTGTCGAAGCCCTGGGTGCCGCCGTGCAAGCTGTTCGCGCCGTCGTTGAGCGGGAGTTGGTAGGTGTGACCGTCCAAGGTGAACCGTCCGGCCGCGATGCGGTTGCCGTACCGGCCGATGAGTCCGCCGAAGTACGGGCTCTTCGCCACGTAATCGGCAAGGTTGTCGAAGCCCAGCGCGATGTTGGCCAAGTGGCCGTTGCGGTCGGGGACTTCGAGGCGGTGCACCACACCCCCGTAGGACAGGATCTGGAGGCGGGTGCCGCCGCCGGTGACGGTCCACACGTCCACCGCCGTGCCGTCGGCCAGGGTGCCGAAGTGCCGCTTCGAGGGGTAGTGGCGCGGCGCGGCCTGGGCGGGGGCGCCGGTGGTGAGCGTCGTCGTCGCGGCCAGTCCCGCCGCGCCGGCCGCGAGTACGGCGCGTCTGCTGGTGTTCATGGAGCGGCTCCTTCGTGAAGGGGAAAGGGAGAGGGACTCACGAGCCGACCTTGCGTTTGTTGTAGACGTCGAAGCCGACCGCGGCAAGCAGCACGAGCCCCTTGATGACCTGCTGGTAGTCCGTGCCGACGCCGACCAGCGACATGCCGTTGTTGAGCACGCCGAGCACCAGGCCGCCGATGACGGCACCGAACACCGTGCCGACGCCGCCGCTCATCGACGCGCCGCCGATGAACGACGCGGCGATCGCCTCCAGTTCGAAGTTGACGCCCGCGTTGGGGGTGCCCGCGTTGAGACGGGCCGCGAAGACCACACCGGCCAGCGCCGCGAGTACGCCCATGGTGACGAAGACGGAGAAGGTGACCCGCTTGTCCTTGACGCCAGACAGCTTCGCTGCCGCCTGGTTGCCGCCCAGCGCGTACACATGGCGCCCCACGACCGCGTTACGCATCACGAAGCCGAGGCAGATGAGCAGCGCGGCGAGCAGGAGCAGCACCACCGGGACGCCCCGGTAGCTGGCCAGGGTCATCGTGAAGGCGAGGACGGCGGCCACCATTGCCGCGCACTTCGCGAGGAACAGCGGCCTGGGCAGCACATCGAGCTCGTACGCCCGCTGACGCCGCCGCGACCGTACCTCCTGGACCAGGACGACGACGATGAGGGCAAGCCCCAACAGGAGTGTCGGATTGTGGTAGTTGGTGTCGGGGCCGAATGCCGGTAGGTACCCCGTGGAGATCTTCTGGAAGCCCTCGGGGAACGGGCCGAGCGAGCGCGAGCCGAGCAGGATCTGGGTGCTGCCGCGGAACAGCAGCATGCCCGCCAGAGTGACGATGAACGACGGTATCCCCACGTAGGCGATCCAGAACCCCTGCCAGGCGCCCGCGACCGCCCCGATGGCCAGCGCCACGACGAGGGCGAGCACCCAGGGCACCCGGTGCTCGACCATCATCACGGCGCACGCCGCCGACACGAAGGCCGCGAGTGAACCCACCGACAGATCGATGTGGCCGGCGATGATGACGATCATCATGCCGATCGCGAGGACCAGGATGTAGCTGTTCTGGAGCACCAGGTTGGTGACGTTGTTCGGTTTGAGCAGCACCCCGCCGGTCCAGATCTGGAACAGCACGACGATCAGGCCGAGCGCGACGAGCATCCCGTACTGGCGCAGATTGCGGCGGGCCGCGCCGAGCAGCAGCGTGGCGGGCGACGGGCGCGGTGAAACGGGCGCCGGCGGGGCGCTCCCGGGGGTGTCGGTGGTGACCGGACCCATGGCGACTACCTCTTGTTCTCGGTCATGTGGCGCATCAGCACTTCCTGGGTCGCCTCGGCCCGCGGAACCTCACCGGTGAGCCGGCCGGCCGCCATCGTGTAGATGCGGTCGCACATGCCGAGCAGTTCGGGGAGTTCCGAGGAGATGAAGACGACCGCCTTGCCTTGGGCCGCGAGCTGGTCGATGACGGTGTAGATCTCGTACTTGGCACCCACGTCGATGCCACGGGTCGGCTCGTCGAGGATCAGCACATCGGGACCGGCGAAGATCCATTTGCTGAGCACGACCTTTTGCTGGTTTCCGCCCGACAACCGGCCGACCTGCTCGAAGACGGTGGGCGCTTTGATGTTCATGGACCGGCGGTAGGACTCGGCGACCCGGCGCTCCTCGTGCTCGTCGACCACGCCACGCCGCGACACCCGGCCGAGTGCGGCCGTGCTGATGTTGCGGGCGATGGTGTCGATGAGATTGAGGCCGTACCGCTTGCGGTCCTCGGTGACATAGGCGATGCCATGGCCCACCGCCTCGGGGACGGTGCGAGTACGAATCTCACGGCCGTCCTTGCGTACGGTGCCGCTGATGTTGCGCCCGTAGGAGCGGCCGAACAGGCTCATCGCGAGCTCGGTGCGGCCGGCGCCCATCAGACCGGCGATGCCCACGATCTCACCGCGCCGCACCTGCAAGGAGACGGCGTCGACGACCTTGCGCTGCTGGTCGATGGGGTGGTGCACGGTCCAGTCGCGCACGTCGAGGGCGGGGTGCGCGTCCGGGTCACCCTCGTAGGTGGACCGCTCGGGGAAGCGGTGGTCGAGGTCGCGGCCGACCATGGCCCGGATGATCCGGTCCTCGGTGGCCGCCGGGTCCTTCACGTCGAGGGTCTTGATGGTGCGGCCGTCCCGGATGACGGTGACCGAGTCGGCGACCGCCGCGATCTCGTTGAGCTTGTGCGAGATGACGATGGACGTGATGCCCTGGCCCTTCAACTCCCGTACCAGGGACACGAGATGGGCGCTGTCCTCGTCGTTGAGCGCCGCGGTCGGCTCGTCCAGGATGAGCAGCTTCACCTCCTTGGACAGCGCCTTCGCTATCTCCACCAACTGCTGCTTGCCGACGCCGATGTCCGCGACCCGGGTCTGGGGATGCTCCTTCAGACCCACCCGCTCCAAAAGGAGTGCCGCGTGCCGGAGGGTCTCGTGCCAGCTGATGACGCCACGGGTGGCGTGCTCGTTGCCGAGGAAGATGTTCTCCGCGATCGACAGATAGGGCACCAGGGCGAGTTCCTGGTGGATGATGACGATGCCGCGCGCCTCACTGGCCCGGATGTCCTTGAAGGCGCAGGGTGCGCCCTGGAAGAGGATGTCACCCTCGTAACTGCCGTACGGATGGACCCCGCTGAGCACTTTCACCAGGGTCGACTTGCCCGCGCCGTTCTCCCCGCAGATCGCGTGCACCTCGCCATCGGCGACCGTGAGCGACACGTCCGACAGCGCCCGGACACCGGGGAACGTCTTGACGATGGAGCGCATCTCCAGGACCGGCGCTCCAGGGGCCGGCCCCTTGTGCAGCCCGTCGCTCACTTCAGGTCACTTGCCTTGATGTAGCCCGAATCCACCAGCTCGGAGCGGTAGTTGGACTTGTCGACGCTCACCGGGTCGAGCAGGAACGCCGGCACGACCTTCTTCTCGTTGTCATAGGTCTTGACGTCGTTGACCTCGGGCTTCTTGTTGTTGAGCACGGCGTCGGCCATCTGCACGGCTTGCTTCGCCAGGGCCCGGGTGTCCTTGTAGACCGTCTGCGTCTGGTCACCCGCGATGATCGACTTGACCGACGCCACCTCGGCGTCCTGGCCGGTGACGACGGGGTAGGGCTTGGCCGCCGTCCCGTAGCCCCCGGAGCGCAGCGCGGACAGGATGCCGATCGAGATCCCGTCGTACGGCGAGAGCACGGCGTCGACACGCGCCGACGAGTACGCCTTGGTGAGCAGGTCGTCCATGCGCTTCTGGGCGGTCGCGCCGTCCCAGCGCAGGGTGGTCACCTGATTGAGCCGCGTCTGACCGCTCCGGACGACGAGCTGCTTCTTGTCGAGGTAGGGCTGGAGCGTCTTGAGGGCGCCCTGGAAGAAGTAGCGCGTGTTGTTGTCGTCGGGCGACCCGGCGAACAGCTCGATGCTGAACGGGCCCTTCGCGATGCCGCCCTTGAGCCCCAACTTGTCGACGATGTACGAGGCTTGGAGCACGCCGACCTTCTCATTGTCGAAGGAGGCGTAGTAGTCGACGTTCGGCGTGCCGAGGATCAGCCGGTCGTAGGCGATGACCTTGATGTGCTGATCGGCGGCCTGCCGCAGCACATCGCTCAGGGCCCGCCCGTCGATGGCGGCGATCACCAGGACGTCGACACCCTTGGTGATCATGTTCTCGATCTGGGCCACCTGCTGGTCGACGTTGTCCTCGCCGTACTGGAGCTCGGTCTTGTAGCCGAGGGCGTGGAACTGCTTGACCATGTTGTCGCCGTCGTTGATCCAGCGCTCGGACGACTTGGTCGGCATGGCGATGCCGATGGTGGAGCCCTTGCCGCCCTTCCCGGTGTCCTTGCCGCCGCCCTCGCTGCTCTGCCCGCAGGCGGCGAGGGCGAGGACGAGGGAGCCGGCGACGAGGGCAAGAGCTGCTCTGTTCGGGCGGATGTGACGCATGGTCATCAGTCCTTCGGGTTCACGGAGAAGCGGTTGAGGGGGCCGGGCAGGCGGGAGCCGAGCGGAGACATGCCGCCGTCGGCGCCGTGCCGCGCCAGCAGATCGAGCACGAGCCGGCCCCGGCGTACGCGTTCGCGCGCGGTGTTCAGGGCGACGTCGCGCAGATGGGCGCCGTAGGGGTAGATTCCGGGCGCTTTGGAGAGCCCGAACTTGAGATACAGCGGGGCGGCGCGGCGGATCAGCTCGGCCGCCTCGTACATCCGCACATAGCCGCCGAGGTCGTCCGGAGCCTCGATGTAAAGATCGAGCGGGACTCCGGACACCCGGCGGATCTCCGTGAGGTGAGCGGCCGTCAGATCGGACGGCACGTTGACGGAGTCGGCGCCGAGCCGCTCGTACACGGTGACGGAAGCAGGGTTGACCGGGCCGATCAGAGCCGACACCTTCAGCGTGGTGCCGGCCGGCAACAGGCCGCGCTCGCGCAGCCGGTGCAGACTCCACAGCACGCCCTCATCGGCCACGAGCAGACACGACACCCCCAACTCCGTTGCGCGCAGGGCATCTTCGAGACAGCCCGCGAGCGCGTCTTGGCCCCGGGCGCGGAGTCCCGCTCCACCCGAGCCGGTCCGGGTGGAGCCACCGGTGTCCCAGGTGCCGCGTGGCCCGGTGAACAGGCAGAGCTCGATGCCGCGTGCCGCGCACGCCCCGGCCATCTCGGTGATCTCGGCGTCGGAGAGCATCCAGACGCCGCTGCCCTGGCTGACCCGGTGCACGGGCACGTCGAGCCGCGCGGACTCGTCGAGGACGACGGCGAGCGCCTCGGGGCCCTCCACGGAGGGGATTTCGGTGCGCCAGGCGCCCGCGTCGGGGAAGGTGTGCGGCGAGGCGTCGGCGGGGTTGGCGGCGGGCGCGGCCAGGCCGAGCTCCGCCAGGGCGCGCTCGCCGGGGCGGCGGGGCCCCGCCGGCGCGCGCAGGAGAGGTGAAGCGTTGTTCACGGGCGTCAATTCCTTGCGTCTGCGGAGTCGGGAGTCGGGAATCGGGGGCGTGGGAGTCAGCGGCCGGGAGTCGGAAGACGGGAGTCGGGGGGCGGGGGTCAGGGGTCAGGGGATGTTCGGTATATCGAACGTGGTTCGGATCTTGGGGTACGGGAATCCGGTTGGCGCCACGGCGCGCACCAGGGGGAACCAGGGAGTGGAAGACAAGGCCTAGGGGCGCAGCAGGACCTTCCCGGTATCGGGGGCTCCGCCGCCTACCAGGGCGAGTGCGTCGGCGAACCGCTCCAGGGGGAACTCGTGCGTGATCAGCGCGGCCGGGTCGATCTGCCCCCGGACGTACGCCCGCACGGCGAACGACCACGCCGCGGACGGGGCTCCGAAGACGCTGCGCACGGTGAGCTGGCTCAGGGAAAGGTGGACGGGGTCGATGCCGGTGGCACCGGGGGCGAACATGCCGGTGAGCACGGCCCGGCCGCCGCGCCGTGCGAGCAGGGTCGCGTCGGCCGCTGTGGCCGGCGCGCCCGCCGTCTCCACCACCAGGTCGAAGCGGCCGCGCACCTCGTGGGACAGCTCGGGGGTGCGGGCATCGGTCGCCCCCATCTGCCGTGCGGTATCGGCCCGTTGGGCTCGGGGATCGATCACGGTCAGCTCGCCGGGGGAGTAGTTGGCCAGGAGCTGGACGGCGAGCAGCCCGAGCGTTCCCGCGCCCACCACGGCGACCCGCTCGCCCGGCTCGGGCGCCCCGGCCCGTACGGCGGCCGCGGCCACCGCCGCCGGCTCCAGGAGGGCGGCGGCCGGCAGGTCCACGTCGTCCGGCAGCGGGTGCAGCAGCCGCGCGGGCACCGCCACATGGTCGGCGAAGCCACCGGGGTGGGTGAACCCGGTCTCGGCGTACGGGCCCTCGCACAGTGAGGTCTCACCGCTGCGGCACCGCTCGCACCGTGCGCAGCTGCGGAATCCTTCGGCGACCGTGCCGCGCCCGAGCAGGGCGTCGTCGACACCCGGGCCCACCGCCTCGACGATCCCGGACCACTCGTGGCCGGGCGTGAGCGGATAGCGGACGTAGCCCGGGGCGCGGCGGCCCTCGTACACCTCGCGGTCGCTCATGCAGATGCCCGCGGCCGCGACCCGCACCACCACCTCGCCCGGGCCCGGCTCGGGGCGCTCGCGGGTGACCAGGCGATGGCTGCCCGGCGCGTCGACGACGATCGAGCGGCTGTTCATTCCCCGGTCCCGGATCATTCCCGGGTCCCGGACGGAGCGCGCTTCTCCCAGCCCTCGGCCCACAGGTCGAACCGCGCCTGCTGCTGCGGGAACTCGGCCGCCGCGTCCACGTCCAGCTCCACGCCGAGACCGGGTGCGTCGGACAGCTCGAAGTAGCCGTCGACCACCTCGGGAGCGCCCTTGACCACCTTCTTGATGTCGGCGTCCGCGAAGTCGTTGAAGTGCTCCAGAATCTTGAAGTTCGGTGTGCAGCCCGCCACTTGGAGGGACGCGGCGGTGAGCACCGACCCGCCCACGTTGTGCGGCGCGACCAGCGTGTAGTGGGTCTCGGCGGTCGCGGCGAGCTTGCGGGTCTCCAGGATTCCGCCGATGTGGCCGACGTCGGGCTGGATGATGTCGGCGGTCCCCGACTCGAAGAGTTCACGGAACTCGATCCGGTCGTGGATGCGCTCACCGGTGGCGATGGGGATGTCGACCTTGGCCGCGACCCGCGCCAGCGCCTTGAGGTTCTCCGGCGGGACCGGCTCCTCCAGCCACGCGGGGTCGAACGGCGCGAGCTCGTGCGCCAGGCGCACCGCGGTGGCCGGCGAGAAGCGGCCGTGCATCTCCAGCATCAGTTCGGTGTCCGGGCCCACGGCGTCCCGTACCGCCTCGATCAACGACACGGCGTACAGCGTCTGTTGGCGGTCGAGCTCGAAGCGGCCGGTGCCGAACGGGTCGATCTTCAGGGCCCGGTACCCGCGTCTCACGACCGCGCGCGCCGCCTTGTGGTAAGCCTCGGGCGTGCGCTCGCTGGTGTACCAGCCGTTGGCGTACGCCTTGACCCGGTCGGTCACCCTGCCGCCGAGCAGCTCCCAGACCGGGACGCCCAGCGCCTTCCCCTTGATGTCCCAGCAGGCCATCTCCACGACCGCGATGCCAGACATCACGATCTCGCCGGCCCGGCCGTAGTCGCCGTACTTCATCCGCCGTACGAGGTCCTCTATCGCGAACGGGTCGGAGCCGGCGATGTGGTTGAGCTCCGCCTCCCGGAGATAGCCGAGCAGTGCGTCGGTGCGGCCGAGCATCCTGGTCTCGCCGACGCCGGTCAGGCCTTCGTCGGTGTGGACCTGGACGTAACTGAGGTTTCGCCAGGGGGTCCCGACGACATGGGTGCTGATTCCCGTGATTCGCAAGGCAGTTGCTCCCGGGGCTGCTGGCCATGACGTTCGATATTTCGTCATGCGTTCGAAATGTTGGCGTGACGGTAATGAGGCGTGCTCGGGGGTGTCAATGGGTCGCGCAGGAACAGTGCCGAGGTGGCCGTGGGGTGTTGACGGCGGGGCCGAGAAAACGCCATGCTCCCCGGCGACGACATGCGTGACCCTGTCCGAAATGCCGAACGAGAGGCGGCAGTTGAGGCAGGCGGGAGAGTGGCGGCGCGGCGCCGAGGGTGGGTGCCAGGCGTGGCGCGGCGCCGAGGGTGGGTGCCAGGCGTGGCGCGGCGCCGAGGCTGGGTGCCAGGTGTGGCGCGGGCGGCCGTCGCCGCAAGAAGGCGGTGCGGGAAGAATCCTGACTGCTCTGCGGCGAACAGGGCCGTACCCGTTTGGCGGGAATGGCGGTGTTGCCCCTGTGCCCTGCGGTGCGCGAGCGTGCTGTGTCATGGACCGTGACACCACCGCCTCCGCTTCCCCCCTCACCCTCTCCCGCCGTCAACTCCTCGCCGCCGCGGGCGCCACCGGGGCCGTCACCGCCGTCGGCGCCGTGCCCGCCCAGGCGGCCTCGCGCCCCGGTCTCGCGCTCTCCTTCACCGGCGCCACCAACGGCGCGGCGAGCCTCTCGCCCGACGGCGACCGCCTGATCGCCGAGATTCAGGACGTCCTGTGGTCGCTGCCGCGCGCCGGCGGCACGGCCGAGCCGCTCACCCCGGCCGGGCTCGAACCCACCCGGCCCGTGCACTCCCCGGACGGCACGCTCATCACGTTCTGCGCGTACCAGGGCGGCGGCTACCACATCTGGACCATGCGGCCCGACGGCTCCGACGTACGCCAACGTACCGACGGCCCCTGGGACGACCGAGGTCCGGCCTGGTCACCCGACGGCACGAGGATCGTCTTCGCATCCGAACGCGGCGGGGACCCCGCGACCGGCAGCGCCTACCGCATCCACGTACTCGACCTGCGCTCCGGTGACGTAACCCGTCTCACCGGGCTCCCCGACCAGGACGGACCGCTCCAGGACGGCGCGTGGGAGGACTTCGACCCCACCTGGTCGCCCGACGGGCGGCGGATCCTCTTCGTCCGTGCCCGGGCCGTCACCACCCCGTTCGGCCTCGGCGTGGACGCGCGGACCGTCGCCGCCGTCCCCGCCACCGGCGCGGGCGCCGTCACCGTCGAGCACACCGAGACCGAGAACGCCCAGGTCATGACGCCCACACTCGCGCCCGACGGCCGCCGCCTCGCCTATCTGCGCACCACCGCCGCCCCCGCCGCCTCCTGCGTCCTGGTCGTCGACGGCGAGGCCGTACCCGTCGCCGGTGACATCGCTCCGATGCCGCCGCGCTGGACGGCCCACGGCCAGCTGCTCCTCACCCTGAACGGCCAGTTCACGCTG
Source organism: Streptomyces sp. NPDC048361 (assembly GCF_040651795.1). NCBI lineage: Bacteria > Bacillati > Actinomycetota > Actinomycetes > Kitasatosporales > Streptomycetaceae > Streptomyces > Streptomyces sp. NPDC048361. The sequence goes on along the minus strand of NZ_JBEZKW010000012.1, from coordinate 47,599 downwards.
GTCCGCCCGGAGCAGCCGACGCGCCCGGAGACCATCGCGTTCGAGGGAGCGCTGCCCGTCGACAGGCCGCGCTACCAGGTCAAGGCGTACGACCTGGGCGAGGAGCGGGTGCGCCCGGTGCGCGGCATCCATCTGCCCGCGCTCTCCCCTGACGGCCGCCGCATCGCGTTCGCGGCCCTCAACTCCCTCTGGGTAGCGGACACTTCGGGCGCCCGGCCGCCGCAACGGCTGCGCCGGTCGGCCGCCACCCGCTATCTGCTCGGGCCGGTCTGGTCCCGCGACGGGCGCTCCCTCGCGTACGCGGACGACCGCGACGGACTGCTCGGCGTGTACCGGCACACGCTCGCCACCGGCGACGAGAGCACGCTGGCCACCGGCGGCCGGGTGCACCCCGCGCTCTCGCCCGACGGCAAGCGGCTCGCCGCCCTCGACATGACCGGCCGGCTCATCGTGCGCGACTTGGCGAGCGGCACCGAGCGCGTCCTGGTGACGCCGCTCGGCGGCGGCGGGCTGCCGGGCCGGCCGAGCTGGTCGCCCGACGGCCGCCACCTCGCGCTGTGCGACCGCAACCGGCTCAACCTGCGCTTCCGCGAGGGCTACAACGTCATCCGGGTCGTCGACACCACCACCGGCGCCGACCGCCTGCACGCCGTCGCGCCGCACGTCTCCATCGCCGACCGTTACGACTCCGGGCCCGTCTGGTCCCCCGACGGCCGGTGGATGGCGGTCATCGTCGAATCAGCCCTGTGTCTGCTGCCCGTCGCCCCCGACGGCACCCCGCAGGGCCCGCCGCGCGCCCTCACCACCGAACCCGCCGACCACCCCTCCTGGTCCGGTGACTCCACGACCCTGCTCTACCTCTCGGGCGCCCGGCTGCGGCTCATCGGCGTCGACGGCGGCGCCGCACGCACCGTGCGCCTCGCCCTCGACCAGCGCAGGCCCGCGCCCGCCGACACCGTCGTGCACGCCGGACGGCTCTGGGACGGCACCGGGGATTCGACACGCGACGACGTCGACATCGTGGTGCGCGCCGGACGCGTGGCCTCCGTCGAACCCCACCGCAAGCGCGGCGCCCTGCGGACCGTCGACGCCTCCGAACAGACCGTCGTGCCCGGCCTGTGGGACACCCACACCCACCCGTGGCAGAGCACCTACGGTGGCCGCCAGACCGTGGGCCAGCTCACCTACGGCATCACCACCGCGGTCTCCCTCGGCGGCTTCGCCTACGAACAGGCCCGCATCCGCGAGGCTGTGGCCACCGGACAACTCGCCGGACCACGTCTGCTGACCACCGGCGAACTCCTCGACGGCTCGCGGGTCGCGTACAGCATGGGGCGTGCCCACCGCACCGAAGCGGGCCTCCGGCGGTCCCTGGAGCGTGCCGCCGCACTGGACTGGGACTTCGTCAAAACCTATGTACGGGCGCCCAGTTGGCTCATGGCGGAAGCAGCCCGGTTCGCGCACGAGCGGCTCGGAGTGCGCTCGGGCAGCCATCTGATCTCACCCGGTGTCGAGGTCGGACAGGATCTGACGACCCATCTGCTCGCCACGCAGCGCGCCGAGTTCGGCCACGCCACCTCGGCTGCCGGGCGCGCCTACGAGGACGTCGTCGAGATCTACACGGCACGCGGAGTCAACTTCGCCCTCATCATGACGCCGTTCACCTCCGCGCCCCTGCTCGGCGCCGACCCCGGGCTCGCCGACGACCCGCGGGTCACCACCGTGATGCCGCCCTGGGACACCGCGGCCGTACAGAAGTCGGCGACCACGCCGCCCACCGACGCTCAGCTGGCCACCCTTCGTACCGAGACCGACGTATACCGCCGGGTGCTCGACGGAGGCGGTCTCATCGCCCTCGGCACGGACCAGCCGCTGGTGCCTGTCGGGCTCTCCCTCCACCTCGGACTGCGCGCCCTGCACCGGGGCGGTCTCTCCCCGGCGGCGGCCCTGCGTACCGCGACCATCCATCCGGCCCGCCTCTTCGGCCTCGACAAGGACCTCGGCACGGTGGAGCCCGGCAAGCTCGCCGACCTCACCCTCGTCGACGGCGACCCGCTCGCCGACTTCGACTCCCTGGTGCGCACGACCGGAGTGCTGAGGGGCGGGGTGGCCTACACGACCGACGATCTCGTGGCGGCGTTCGAGCCGCACGAGCGTCACACGGCGGCGAAGAGCGAGGACTGGCTGGAGGTCGGCCGTCTCATGCGGCGCGACGGCTGCTGCGACGCCGGGATCTGAGCGGAAGCGGGTTGGCGAGAGAGCGGGACCTCCACGGGCGGGGCTGGCAAGGGCGGGGGCTGACAAGGGCGCGGCCGGGCCGCGAGGGTGGCCCGGCCCCCGGCCGGTCCCGGACGGCCCCGCGGGCGGTCCCGGACCGGCCCCGGACGGCCCCCCGGGCGGTCCCGGACCGGCCCCGGACGACCGGCGGTGCCCGATGGTCAGCCGAGCGCGCCGAGCCCCTTGGCCAGGTCGTCGCCGTTCATGACCGGCGCCAGGTCGATCCTGGCCCCGAACTCCTGCATGAACGGCTCGGCGATCCTCGGGATGTCGGAGGAGTCGGCCATGTCGAAGACGATGAGCGCCGTACGGCGGCCGTCGTCGGCGGTGAAGTAGGCGGCCTCCGGGCGGAGAGTCTCCATGATGGACTGCATCGACTTGCTCATCGTGCCGTCGCGGATCGCCTCGTTGGTCTTCTCGGTGTCGAGCTGTGCCTTCAGCAGTACGCGCACACCACTCACCTCTTCCCGGCCGGGCGGGTGCGCTCGACGTACCGGTGGTGCCCGGCCGTGTTCCCTTCCAGCGTCTCCCTTTTGCCCCGCTATCACAATCGGTGCCCCGATCAGCCCACCAGGACGCGCGGCCCCCGCGGGCGTCGGGCTCCAATGGACGGGTGACCGCGCCCCCCGACGACTGCCTCGCGCGCAATGACTGGATCTGCGGCGCCTATCTGTCGAGCCGCCGGCAGATCCTCTGGGACGCCGTCGTCCAGCACCTCCAGCTCACGGCGGTGTCGGTCCTGATCGGCCTCGTCATTGCCGTGCCCCTGGCCGTCGCGGCACGCCGCTGGCGATGGGCCGCTGGACCCGTCCTGGGAGTGACCACGATCCTCTACACCATCCCCTCCCTCGCCATGTTCTCGCTGCTGCTCCCGGTGTACGGGCTCTCCGCCTCCATCGTCATCGCGGGCCTGGTCCTGTACTCCCTGACGCTGCTCGTACGGAACATCCTGGCCGGCCTGCGCGCGGTCCCCGAGGACACCCGGCAGGCGGCCCGCGGCATGGGCTACGGGCCGGTACGGCTGCTGCTCGCCGTGGAGCTGCCGCTCGCCGTGCCCGCCGCGATGGCGGGGCTGCGCATCGCCACCGTCTCCGCGGTGTCCCTGGTGACGGTCGGCGCCATCGTCGGCTACGGAGGGCTCGGCAACCTGATCTACTCCGGGATGAACACCTACTTCAAGGCGCAGGTGCTCACCGCCTCCGTGCTGTGCGTGGTGATCGCCGTCGCCGCCGACCTGGTGCTGCTCGCGATCCAGCGGCTGCTGACTCCCTGGACGAGGGCGGTCCCGTCATGAAGACTCTCTCCGAGACATGGTCGTGGCTCACCTCAGCCGCGCACTGGTCGGGCGAGAACGGGATCTGGAACCGGCTCGGCCAGCACCTGTGGCTCACCGCGCTCTGTCTCGTTCTCAGTTGTCTCATCGCGCTGCCCGTCGCCCTGGTCCTCGGCCACCTCGGCAAGGGCGGGACGCTCGCCGTCAACATCTCCAACGTGGGCCGCGCCGTCCCCACCTTCGCCGTCCTCGTCCTGCTGCTGCTCACCCCGATCGGAGCGTACGGCGAGTGGCCGACCATCATCGCGCTGATCCTCTTCGCCGTACCACCGCTCCTGACCAACGCCTACGTCGGCATGCGGGAGGTCGACCGCGATGTGGTGCGCGCGGCCCGGGGAATGGGCATGACCGGCCGCCAGCTCCTGTTCCGGGTCGAGCTGCCGCTCGCCCTGCCGCTGATCCTCACCGGCGTACGCATCGCGGCCGTTCAGCTCGTGGCGACCGCCACCCTCGCGGCGCTGGCCGGCGGCGGCGGGCTCGGCCGGATCATCACCGCGGGGTTCAACCTGGCCTCGACCCCGCAAGTCGTCGCGGGCGCCGTGCTCGTGGCGGTGTTCGCGCTGGTCGTCGAGGGCATCTTCGAGGCGGTGCAGCGCTTCGCGCCGCAGTGGGCCAGGGGCGGTTTCGGGTGAGGCCGCGTCTGCTGCTCGCAGCCCTCGCCCTGACGGCGGTCACCGCCTGCTCCACCGGCCCGAGCCTGGAGAAACAGGGCTCGGTCACGGCGCCGCCCGGCGACAGCAAACACCTGACGATCGGCTCCGCCGGCTTCACCGAGAGCGACCTGCTGGCGCAGATGTACGCCCTGCTCCTCGGCAAGGCCGGCTACCGCACGAAGATCCTCTCGGTCACCAACCGGGAGATCTACGAACCCGCCCTGGAGAGCGGCCAGATCGACGTGGTCGCCGAGTACGCGGCCACCTTCGCGGACTGGCTCAACGCCAAGGCCCACGGAGCCGACGCCAAGCCCGTCGGCTCACCCGACCTGACCCGCACCATGACGGCCCTGCGCGCCCTGGCCACGCCGCGCGGCCTGACCGTCCTCGACCCGGGCAGGGCGGTGGACCAGAACGCCTTCGCGGTCGCCCAGTCCTACGCCCGTCAGCACCGGCTCACAACGCTCAGCGACCTCGGCGCGTCGAAGCTTCCGGTACGGCTCGCGGCGGGCGACGAATGCGTCCAACGGCCCTACTGCGAGCCGGGGTTGAAGAAGACCTACGGCATCGACATCACCGCGGTCGACCCCAAGGGCGTCGGAACCACCCAGTCCAAGCAGGCCGTCCAGAGCGGTCAGGACCAGATGGTCCTGACCACCACGACGGACGCCACACTCGGCGCCTTCGGTCTGGTGCTGCTCGCCGACGACAAGCACCTGCAGAACGCCGACTACATCGTGCCGGTGGTGAACCGCTCACGGGCGGGCAGCAAGGGCGTGACCGGCGCCCTGGACCAGCTCAACACCGTGCTCACCACGGCCGACCTCGCCTCCCTCAACGAACAGGTCGACAGCTGGCGCCAGCTGCCGCAGGACGTGGCGAGGAACTACCTCACGTCCAAACACCTGATCTGATGGCGACCGCTCCGACAGCGGCTGAAAGCGTCAACACCCCTACTGCTTCAAGAAGTTGAGCACCCCTTGTGCGGTGGGGGCGTCCGTCAGCAGGTCGTTGTGGGCCAGGCAGCCGGCGTCGGTGTTCACGGCTCCGGACAGCGGCACACTGCTGTTGGGCAGGATGAAGCCGTCGCAGTCCGACCAGAACGTGGCGTACTTCGTGGCCCCCGGGGTCTCGTCGCCGCTCGCCAGCTGGCTCTCCACGTACGAGTTCGGGGTCATGTCCCGGCACCCCTGGTCCCAGATCGCACACGCCCAAGCGAGGCTCGTGCCGTGGTTGGGACCGCCGAGCGAGACCAGGTGCCGCACCACGTCGGAGCCGCCGCCGAACTTCGCATACCAACGGGTGGGGAGGCTGCCCTGGCTGTGCGCGACGATGTCCACCTGCGCCGAGCCGGTCTGGGCGCGCACCGAGTCGATGTAGGCGGCGAGTTGACCGGCAAGGACCTCGTTGGTCGACTGGCTGGAGTCGTAGCCCCAGGCGAAGACGTCGCCCGCCGGGTAACCCGCCTGCTCGAACCGGTCCTTCATGGTGCCCCACACGCCGGGGTCGGCGTTGCGGCCGTGCACGAACACGACGGGAACGGGGGTGGGGGCGGGGGCAGCGTCGGCGGCGGGGGCGAGGGCGATCGTGCCGGCGAGCAGAGCGAGCGCGGCGGCGGCGGTTGCGAGGCGCATGGCGGCTCCAGCGGGGATGGGTGCGGGGCCCCTGGCGGGGCTACCGGATGGTAACCGCGCGCTCCGTGGAACGTAAGAGGCGTGCGGATGCAACTCCCTCTGGATGGAGTCATGGTGACGGTCCCCGCGCCGGCCGGGCTATGAGTCATGGTGACGGTCCCCGCGCCGGCCGGGCTATGGAGTCATGGTGACGGTCCCCGCGCCGGCCGGGCTATGGAGTCATGGTGACGGTCCCAGGGCCCGCCGGGCTGCGGACTTCCCGCACGTGGGACCTACGCGTCGGCCACCGAGTCGAAGTCGACCTCCGTGCGGTCCACGCCCAGTGCGTCCGCGTCCACCGAGCGCCGCAGCGCCTCGTGCAGCTTCGCGGGGGTCAGGACGCCCACGAAGCGCGCCCCGTCCACCACGGCGACCCACCCCGCGTCGTACTGGAGCATCTCGCTGAACGCCTGCTTGAGCGGGGCCCCGACGGGGACCCACGCCTCCATGCGCCGGGCCAGATCGGCCACCGAACCCGACCCCGCGAGCGAGAGCTCCTCCGCCGCGACCCAGCCGTGCAGTTCGCCCCCTTCGTTGAGCACCACCGCCCAGCGCGCCTCCTCGCCGCGCAGCCGGGCCGCCGCCGCCTCGGCGGGCTCGTCGAGGCGTACCACCGGCGGCTGCTCCAGGTCGTCGGGCTCCACCGTCGTGACCGACAGCCGCTTCAACCCCCGGTCGGCGCCCACGAATTGGGCCACGTACGAGGTGGCGGGCGCACCCAGGACCGATGCCGGGGTGTCGAACTGCTCGACGCGCCCCGACCCGTACACCGCCATCCGGTCGCCCATCCGCACCGCTTCCTCGATGTCGTGGGTGACCAGGAGCACCGTCTTGCGCACCGTCGCCTGGAGGCTGAGGAACTCGTTCTGGAGGCGCTCGCGCACGACGGGGTCGACCGCGCCGAACGGCTCGTCCATCAACAGGACCGGCGGGTCGGCGGCCAACGCCCGCGCCACACCCACCCGTTGGCGCTGGCCGCCCGAGAGCTGCGCCGGATAGCGCGGCCCGTACGTCGACGGATCGAGCCCGACGAGATCGAGCAGCTCCGCCGCGCGCGCCCTGGCCTTCTCCCGTTTCCAGCCGACCAGCGCGGGCACGGTCGCCGTGTTGTCGAGGACGGTGCGATGCGGAAAGAGCCCGACCTGCTGGATCACGTAACCGATCCGGCGGCGCAGCTTCACCGGGTCGAGCGTGGCGATGTCCTCGCCGTCGACGAGGATGCGTCCCGAGGTGGGCTCGATGAGCCGGTTCACCATCATCATCGTGGTCGTCTTGCCGCAGCCGGACGGGCCGACGAGGGTGACCAGTTCGCCCTCCGCCACCTCGAACGACAGGTCGTCGACGGCGCGGGTGCCGTCCGGGTACACCTTGCTGACCTGCTCGAACCGGATCATGGATCCACGCTAGGAGCCCTGGGCCCCGCCCGCACTCGGGCCGGGCCGGGGGAGTGGGCCCGGACGCCTCAGGGAGCGCCGGGCAGCAGCACCCGGAACACGGCGCCCTCGCCCGGCGCGGTCTCCAGCTCCACCCGGCCCGTGTGGGCCTGGACCAGGGCCGACGCGATGGCCAGGCCGAGGCCCGCGCCGCCGCCGGTCTGCCGGCTGCGGGAGGCGTCCACGCGGTAGAACCGCTCGAAGACGCGGGCCGCCTGCTCGGGGGCGATTCCGGGGCCCGCGTCGGCGACCTCGATGACGCCGTGCCCGTCGCGGGCGCCCACCCCGATGCGTACGGGGGAGCCCGACGGGGTGTGGGCGACGGCGTTGCCGACGAGGTTGGCGACGACCTGCCGCAGCCGCGCCTCGTCGCCGAGGACCGGGGCCGGCCCGGGCGGGCCTTCGCCGCCGGGACCGGTGAGCGTCACCTCGCGCGCCGGGTCCAGGGCACGCGTGTCGTGCAGGGCGTCCACCGCGAGGGTGCGCAGATCCATCGGTGCGAGCTGCAGTGGGCGCTGCTCGTCCATGCGGACCAGGGTGAGCAGATCCTCCACCAGACCGCCCAGACGCACCGCCTCGCTCTCGATGCGGGCCATCGTGCGCTTCACATCGGCCTCGTCGGGAAGCGCGCCCATCCGGTACAGCTCGGCGAAGCCCCGGATGCCGGCGAGCGGCGTGCGCAGTTCGTGGCTGGCGTCCGCGACGAAGCGCCGCATCTGTTCCTCCGACTCGGCGCGCGCCGCGAACGCCGATTCGAGCTGCGCGAGCATCCCGTTGAGCGCGCTGGTGAGCCGGCCCGCCTCCGTACGCGGCGAGGCGTCCGGCATGCGGTGCGAGAGCGGGCGGCCCGCGGCGATCTCCGCCGCGGTCGCCTCGATGCGGCGCAGTGGTCGCAGCCCCGCCCGGACCGCGAACCAGCCCGCCACGCCGAGCAGCAGCGCCACGACCACGCCGATGATCTGGAACGCCGTGGCGAGGTGGTCGACCGTGGAGGAGACCTCCTCCAGAGGCGCGGCCACCACCACCCCGGCGGGCAGCCCCGGGTCACCGTTGTCCACCGGCACGATCAGCATCCGCCAGCTGCCGCCGCCGTGATCGCTCGGCACCTCGAACGGCTTGCCCAGGTGGGCCCGGAGCGAGGCCGCGTCCATCGTCGGCCAGGTCGGCCGCGGGTCGCCGGCCGCGACGGGCTGGCGGAACTGCTCGGTGACCTTCCCGTCGTCGGCGGCGAAGGCGATCACGTACTGGCTGGGGAGCCAGGCCCGGCCGCCCCCCGTACGGCCGGGCCTGGGTGTGGGGGTGCCCTCGACGCCGACGCGGTGGGCGACGGAGTCGCCGAACCGGTTCAGCTGCTGGTCCACCCGCTGGACCAGCTGGGCACGTACCGAACTGAGCACCACGGTGTCGCTCACCGTGAGACCGAGCGCCACCAGCGCCATGGCGAGCAGCACGAGCCGGGAGCGCAGCGACAGGGCGGAGAAGCGGCGCGGCAGCCGCCCCAGCCGCGCCCGCAGATATCTCGGCATCGCCCGGGGCATCTCAGGACTGCGGGCGGCGCAGCACATAGCCGATGCCGCGCACGGTGTGGATGAGCTTGGGCGCGCCGTCCGCCCCGGAGTCCACCTTGCGGCGCACATAGGAGATGTACGACTCGACGATGCTGAGGTCGCCGCCGAAGTCGTACGCCCACACATGGTCGAGGATCTGCGGCTTGGACACGACGCGGTCGGCGTTGGCCATCAGATAGGCGAGCAGCTTGAACTCGGTGGGGGAGAGCGAGACCGGCCGGCCGGCCCGCAGCACCTGGTGGCCCACCGGGTCGAGTTCGAGATCGCCCGCCACGAGCCGGCCCTCGCCGCTCGGGCCGCCGGTGCGGCGCAGGATCGCGCGGATCCGGGCGATCAGCTCCTCCAGGCTGAAGGGTTTGGTGACGTAGTCGTCGCCGCCCGCCGTCAACCCGTTGATCTTGTCGTCGACGCCGTCCTTGGCGGTGAGGAAGAGCACCGGAAGATGGTCCGGGCCCGCCCCGCCGCCGGCCTCCTCGCGCAGCCTGCGCACCACCGCGAAGCCCGTCATGTCGGGCAGCATCACATCGAGCACCACCAGGTCGGGGCGCTCCTTGGCGACGGCGGCCAGCGCGTCGGCGCCGGTCGCCGCCGAGACGACCTTGAAGCCGACGAAGCGCAGCGAGGCCGACAGCAGTTCCCTGATGTTGGGCTCGTCGTCGACGACCAGCAAGCTCGCCTCGGGGGCGGCCGTGTCCGTCGGGGCCATCGGGTTCCTCCTCGTGGCGGCGTGGGCGGTGGGCGCGGTCAGCCCCGGCCCCCGCCGAAGCCGCTCGCGCCGCCTTGGGTGACGGTGGTCGCCGCGACATCTCCCGAAGCATTCTGGCTGCCGCGGACGGTGACCGTCTGACCGGGCTGGAGGTCGGACACCTTGCCGCTCTTGGACTCGGTGACCTGGGTGCTGCCCGCCGTGGTGACCTTGACGACGTTGCCCTGGGTGTCGGTGACGTAGATCGTGCTGCCGTCGACGAGCTTCACCGTACCGATGGTCAGACCGCCCGCCGTGCCCGCCCCCGCGGCGCTGCCCTGGCGCTGGCCGCTCTGGCCGCCCTGCCCGGCGGCGAAGCCGCGCTGGCCGGTCCCGGCGATGGCCGAGCGGCCGGCCGCCGCCGGGGTGCGCTGCGTACCGGACGAGCCCTGGTCCTGGCTCTTCTCCACCAGGGCGCCGCCCGCGAAGGCCACCCCCGCGACCAGGCCGCCGGAGAGCAGCAGCGTCAGCCAGGGCAGGCGCGGCCGGGGCGGCGCACTGAGCTCGGCCGAGATGTCCCGGGTGTCGGGCGGTTCGGCGAGGATGTCCTCCGGGCTTGCTGCCGCCGTGGGGCGGGCGCTCTCCACAATCTCGGCGTTGCCGAACATGTCCTCTCCCTGTTCGTACATGGGGTTCATTCGTGACGCAGCGCTTCGATCGGGCGCAGACTCGCGGCGCGGTTGGCGGGGTAGCCGCCGAAGAACAGACCGATCGCCACGGCGATGGCGAACGCGCCGACGACGGATTCGGGGATGATCACCGGTTTGATGCCGGCGATGGTGAAGTGCGAGCCGATCAGGCCCGCCGCGACCCCGAGCCCTCCGCCGATCAGCGAGAGGAGTGTCGACTCGGCGAGGAACTGCCCGAGGATGACGCCGCGCGGCGCTCCGATCGCCTTGCGGATGCCGATCTCACGGGTCCGTTCGGTGACCGTCACCAGCATGATGTTGGTGATGCCGATCCCGCCGACGAGCAGGGAGATCGCCGCCACCGCGCCGAGCAGCACCGTGAACGTCTTGTTGGTGTCGGCCTGTGTGGTGAGCAGGGAGGCCTGGCTGCTGACCCGGAAGTCCAGCGCGCTCGGGTCCTTGATGCCGTGCCGGCCCATCAGGACGGTGGTGATCTCGCTCTGTGCCGCCGTGGTCGCGTCGGCCGACTTGGCCTCGACGAGGATCTGGCCGAGGGAGCCGAAGCCGGTGAATGCGTTCTGCACGGTCGGCAGCGGCGCCACCACCACGTCGTCCGGGTCCTGGAATCCGGTGCCGCCCTTGGTGGCGAGGACGCCGACCACCGTGAACGGTGTACCGCCGAGCGTCATCTTCTTGCCGACCGGGTCGGTGGTGCCGAACACATCGGTCGCCGTGGTGGAGCCGATCACGGCCACCTTGCGCGAGCCGAGCACGTCGTCGGAGCTGAAGTAGTCGCCCTTGGTCACCTTGCTGTTGGACGCCTTGAAGTACGCCGGGTAGGTGCCGACGACCTGGCTGACGGTGTGGGAGGTTCCGTCGTACAGGGCGGTCTGGGAGGTGGTGGTCTCCGGGGCGACCGACTCGATGTGCGGGGCGGACGCCGGGTCGGCGAGCGCCCTGGCGTCGTCCACGGTCAGCGGCTTGGTGACGGTGGCCGAACGGGACCCGCCGAAGCCGCCGCCCGACGACACGGTGAGCGCGTTGGTGCCGAGCTTCTCGATCGAGTCCTTCACGGACTGCGAGGAACCGTTGCCCACCGCGAGCAGCACGATGACCGCGGCCACGCCGATCAGCACCCCGAGCATGGTCAGGGCGGAGCGCACCTTGTTCGCCGCGAGCCCGCCGAAGGCGAAGCGCAGCGTCTCGAACGGGTTCACCGGCCGCCTCCGACCAGCGAGCCGGCCGCGCGCAGGGCGGGCGGCGGACCATCGACGCGGGCCTGCCGCACGTCCTCGACGATCCTGCCGTCGACGAGCCGCACGACCCGCTTGGCGTGCCGGGCCACCTCGTCCTCGTGCGTGATCAGAACGATGGTTCGTCCCGCCGCGTTCAACCGGTCGACGACGGCGAGCACCTCCTCGGTGCTGTGGCTGTCGAGGTTGCCGGTCGGCTCGTCCGCGAGCAGCATCGCGGGCGCGGTGACCAGGGCGCGGGCGACGGCGACCCGCTGCTGCTGACCACCCGACAGTTCATTGGGACGGTGGTCCATCCGGTCGGCGAGCCCGACCAGGGTGAGCGCGGCCTCGGCGCGTCTGCGCCGCTCGGCCGGCTTCACACCCGCGTACGCGAGCGGCAGCTCGACCTGGGCGAGCGCGGGGGTGCGCGGCACCAGGTTGAACGACTGGAACACGAAGCCGATCTTCCGGTTGCGCACCAGCGAGAGCTGGCGCTCATCGAGCCCGCCGACGTGGATGCCGTCCAGGAGATATCGCCCGGAGGTCGGCACGTCGAGGCAGCCCAGGATGTTCATCAGGGTCGACTTGCCCGAGCCGGAACTCCCCATCACGGCGACGAAGTCACCCTGCTCGACGACGAGTTCGACCCCGAGGGCGTGCCCGCTCACCGGATCGACCGGTCCGCTCAGCGCGTGCACGGCCGCGTCACCGTGACCGTACGTCTTGATCAGCGAGCGCACCTCGATCACCGGCGCCGGTGCCCAGGGACCGGCGTCCGTGGTCTCGGGGGCCTCGGGCAGCGCCGTGGTCCTGAGCGGCCACAGAGGCGCGCGCATCCGCGGCCACAGGGACGGCGTCATCCGCGGCCACCCCCGCCGCCACCGCTCGCACGGAAGCCGCCACCGCCGCCACCGGCGCCGCCCCCGCTACCGGCGCCACGGGTGCGTGCGCCCCCGCCGCTGAGACCACCGGGGAAGGAGCCGCTGGGGAATCCGCCGCTGCCCGTCGCGGACACCGCGGCCAGCTGGATCTTCTCGCCCTCGCTCAGACCGCTGAGGATCTGGTCGGAGCTGTCGCCCTCAAGGCCCACCGTGACCGGGGTCCGCTCCGTGGTGCCGTCCGCCTTGACCACCGTCACGGTGCGGTTGGCGCCGGTGCCGCTGACCGCGGCGGTCGGCACCGACAGGGCGCCGGACGCCTCGCCCGTGACGACCTGGATGCTCGCGCTGAGCCCGGTCCGCAGGTCCGTGGTGGGACTGGTGATGGCCAGGGTGGCGGCGTACTGCACCGCGCTGCCCGAGCTGCTGTTGCCGCCCCCGCCGGACCCGGAGCCGCTGCTGACGGGCAGCGAACTGACCGAGAGGACCTTGGCGTTGAGGGTGTGGTCCGATTCCGCGTTGAGCGTGACCGTGGCGGCCTGGCCCGGCTTCAGCTTGAGCGCGTCGGCCTCGGAGAAGTTGGCACTGACCTGCATGCCGGACGGATTGGTGAGGACGACGAAGCCGGAAAGCGACGACGAGGACGAGGACGATGAACTACTGCTGCCTGAGCCGGAGTTGGAGCCGCCCGAGGTGCTTCCGCTGCCCCCGCTGCTGGTGTTGCCGCCGGTCCCGGAGACGGTGTCACCCTTCTTCGCGGACACCGAGGCCACGGTGCCGGAGACCGGAGCCCGCAGGGTGGTGCCGTCCACCGCGCGCTGCGCCGCGTCCACCGCGTTCTGCGCCTGGGTCAGCTGCGCCTCGGCCTGGGCGAGCTGGGCGGGGTCGACCGTCGGCGACGCTGCGGGCGCGGGCGCGGTGTTGGCCGTGCCGCGCGCCGACGAACCGTTGCCCGAACCGGTGGCGGTACTCGAACTCGCCTGCCCCTCCTGCACCTTGGTGAGGTTGGCCTGCGCGGCGGTCAGGGACGCCTCGTCCTGAGCGAGGGTCTCCCTTGCGGCGGTGGCATCCACCTTGCCGAGCACCTGGCCCGCGGTGACCTTGTCACCCGGCTTCACGTCGACCTGGGTGAGCTTGCCGCCGGTGGTGAAGTTCACCCCTGCGTCGCTCGGCGAGGCGAGGGATCCCGAGCCGGACACGGTGGCGAGGACCGTACCCTTCGTGACCGCCACGCTCTTCGCGTCGCTCCGTGCGGGAGCGCTGTCGTGGCTGGTCACCGCCGCGTAGGCGCCGCCGGCACCCGCGAGGACGGCCACACCGAGCACCGAGTTGATCAGGACGGCTTTGCGCCGTCGTGGGAGCACCTTCATGGGGCCGGATCCTGGCCGCCCGCACTTTGGAACGCCTGGGAGCTTTCTGGGAGTTCCCTGGGAGCACCAGGACCCGCGAATCTTCGCATGGGGGGAGGAAGCGTACGGAACGCACCGTGCCCCGTGGCGTGTGGGCCCCGCGTGGGCCGGGGCGTCCAGGAAACTCCCAGTCCTTCCCCCGGCGGCACCCACCCCGGTGCGGTTCAGTCATGGGTCGCCGACGGCGCACACACTTCCCGGAGGCCGTCGTCCGCCAACGCATCGAGGAGACACCGGACATGACCTGGACCAAGCGCGGGCCCGCCACCGCGCGCACCGCGCTCGCCGTGCGGGCCGCCGTCTCCACCGCCACGCTTGCGGCGTGCGGCCTGCTGCTCGTGGCCTGTTCGTCCTCGGCGTCGCCCTCCGCGCAGGCGAAGCCGTCGGGGGTGGCGTCGTCCTCGGCGTCGTCGTCCACGGCCAAGGGGATGGACGCCTACCGCCAGTGCCTGGCGCAGCACGGCGTGACGATGGCACCGCGCCCCGCCGGCAGCGGACGGCCTGGTGGGTGGCCCAGCGGGCGGCCGAGCGGGCGGCCCTCGGGCGGTGCTCGGCACTCCGACGGGGGTGGTGGTTTCGGCGGCTTCGGTGGTGGGGCCTCCGCCGACCCGGCGCAGCGTCAGGCCGCGCAGGCGTGTGCGAGTCTGCGTCCGCAGTTCGGCGGACGGGCTGGTGCGGGGGGCGACAGCACCGCGATGAAGGCGTTCACGAGCTGCCTCAAGGACCACGGCGTGGTCCTTCCCTCGGCGTCGCCGGGGGCGGGGGGCATGCGCGGCCTCAACACGGCGGATCCCAAGTCGGCGCAGGCGCTGGGCATCTGCAAGGCGCTGCTGCCCCAGCGAGGCGCGACCACACCGAACCCGTCGTCCACCCCGACCCGCTGAGGGCGCGGCCCGGCTTTCGGGTGCGGGTCGTTTCTTGGTTGCCCGCGCAGTTCCCCGCCCCCCTGGCGGTGGCGGTGCTGGGCGGCGTGGGCATCTTCAGCCCGTCCGGCCGGCTGGGTGTGGGCCTGTATGGGCATAGCCGGCCTGTCCGGCGATTGAGGACGAGCGCCCTCAAGGCGCGAACGGGGTCTGCGGCGGACCCCCGGGGGCCGGGCTGGCCGAGGTGCGAAGGGCGGGCCCGGCCCCGGGAGGCTAGACGTGCGGGCGGTGGCCGCGTTCCTGCTGGGGGAAGGACTGGTCCGCCCCCGGCAGCGTCGGCTTGGGCAACGTCGCCACCTCCCGCTTCGCCTCGGCCAGCTGCTCCGCCGTGTCGTCCGGCAGCCGCGGCGCCTGCGGCGCACCCACACTGAACCGGAACGCCGACGTCAGGTCGCCGAAGGTGCGACGCCGCCACTCGCTGATGTTCGGCTCTTTGACCCCGGTGAACTGCTCGAGGAAGCGCAGCGCGGACGTGTGGTCGAAGGCCTCACTCGCCACCCAGCCCCCCACCGTCCACGGCGAGATGATGATCGCCGGCACCCGGAACCCGCCGCCGATCGGCAGCCCGCCGACATACTCGTCCGCGGTACCCGCCTTCGGAGTCGGCGGAACCACGTGGTCGAACAGGCCGTCGTTCTCGTCGTAGTTGAGGACGAAGGCCGTCTTCGCCCACACCTTCGGATTGGACGCGATCGCCTCGATCTTGCTCGCCACGAAGTCGGCGCCCGCGGCCGGCAGATAGTCCGGGTGCTCCGACTGGTAGCTGGTCGGCATGATCCAGGAGACCGTCGGGAGCCGGTCGGCCCGCGCGTCGTCCTCGAAGGTGCCCACGGGCTGCGGCCGCACGCCCCGCTCGTACAGCGGGGAGCCCGGCTTGGCGTCGCGGAAGGTCTGGAACTGTTCGAGCAGGTTGCAGCCGTAGTCGTCGTCCTGCTGGTAGACCTTCCAGCTCACCCCGGCGCTCTGGAGCCGTTCCGCGTACGTAGTCCACCGGTACGGGCTGGGCGCGGCGTTGCTGATCACCGGCCCGCCCTTGGTGCCGGACGGGTCGATGCTTCCCGTCATCCAGTAGAGGCGGTTGGGCCAGGTCGGGCCGAGGACGGAGCTGTAGTAGTTGTCGCAGATCGTGAAGGTCTCCGCGAGCGCGAACTGGAACGGAATGTCCTTGCGCGTGTAATAGCCCATCACATAGGGCCCGTTGACGCCGTCCGCCTTGCGGTGCGCGGGCAGCCACTGGTCCATTTTGCCGCCGTTCCACGCCTGGTGCTGCACGGCCCAGGCGTGGCTGGTGGAGGGGATGGCCTGCGCGCTGGTGCTGCGGGTGTCCAGGTGGAACGGCAGCAGGTAGCCCTTGGGGTTCACCGTGTCGGGCTGGTAGAACACCGACCGCCCGTTCGGGAGCTTGAGCGCCTGGGGGTCACTGAACCCGCGCACGCCCGACAGCGTACCGAAGTAGTGGTCGAAGGACCGGTTCTCCTGCATCAGCATGACGACGTGCTCGACGTCGCGCAGCGAGCCGCGGCGCGGCGCCCCCGCCGCGACGGCCTTCTGGATACTGGGCGGCAGCAGGGAGAGCGCGGCCGCTCCTCCGAGCGCTCCGGCTGCCGATCCCAGGAGTCTGCGTCGTGTCAACTCGGCCATGAACGCCCCTTCCAGAGCTGTCGGTTGTGACCAGTGACGTGGACCTGCCAGTCAGTCTTGCGCTGTCCGGTGTGGCGCGGTGGAGGGAACCGGTGAACACGAGCCCAACGAAGAGCGAGCGCTTCACCAACCCCGGGCCGGAGCCTCACGCGGCCCGTACGGCGCCCCTCCCGCGGGGGTGCGCCGCACGGGGAAGTCCCCTAGTCTCGACAGACCTGACGGGGAGTCAGCATAGGGAAGAGGAGAGGTGATGATCGACACCCTGGACCGGCGGGTCGCCGAGGGAGAGGAACGCATCAGGCTCGATGTCACCGAGTCCGGCATCGGCGTCCTCACCCTGTGCCGGCCGGACACGCTCAACGGGTGGAGCTGGGAGTCCAGCCGCCAACTGGGCCTGCTTGCCGACCGCATCCGCTTCGACGAGTCGGTCAGGGCCGTGCTGCTGCGGGCCGAGGGGCGCGCGTTCTGCGCGGGGATCGACGTCACCGCCCCGGGCGGCGCCATCACCGGACGCTCCCCGGCCGACCGTACCCACCAGTACTACGAAGGCATCCGCTGGGTCCATGAACGCTTCGCCGCCTTCGCCCGGCTGCCCCAGCCCGTGATCGCCGCCGTCCAGGGTTACTGCCTCGGCTTCGGCTTCGAACTCGCCCTGATGGCTGACATCAGGATCGCCGCCGAGGACGCCGTGTTCGCGCTGCCCGAGACCGGCATCGGGGTGGCCGTCGACGCCGGCGGCGACCTGCGGATCGCGCGCGACGCCGGTGCCGGCTGGGCCAAGCTGCTCGCGCTCACCGGCCGCCGCATCGACGCGCCCACCGCAGAGCGCATCGGGCTCATCCAACAGGTCGTGACCGTCGGCGAGTTGAGGGACAGCGCAGGGGCGGTGGCGGCCGAGATCGCGGCCAACGCACCGCTCGCCGTACGCGCCGTCAAACGGGACATCGACGCCTTCGCCGACGCGGGACTCGCCGAAGCCCTCGACCGTACGGCCCTCGCCGCTGCCCTCACCCTCACCTCCGAGGACGCCCGCGAGGGCTACGCGGCGAAGGCCGCCAAGCGCCCACCCTCCTTCGAAGGAGCGTGAGACCCCCGCGCCGAGCCGGACGTAACCCCACCCGCGCCGAGCCGGACGCCGCCTCAACCGCGCCGAGCCGGACGCCGCCCCACCCGTGCCGAGCCGGACGCCGCCTCAACCACGCCGAGCCCGACACCGCCTCGCCCGGGCTACGCGCCGAACGGCCCGCGCCCCAACTGCTCCCGTACGCTGCTCACCGGGGGCGCCACCAAGGCTCGCCGCTGCCAGTTCGCCCCGTCGACCACCAGGGTGTGGCCGCTGATGAAGCGGGCGTACGGCGAGGCGAGGAAGGTGGCGGCCCAGCCCAGTTCGCGGGGGAGGCCGACCCTCAACGCGGGCTGGCGCAAAGGTAGTTCGCCGCTGTCATCGGCCCGGTCGAGGCTCGCGCGAATCGCGTCCGGCAGGTCCGGGTGCGGCATCAGGCCCGGCACCAGGCCGTTGACCTGGATGCCGTAGGGGCCCCACTCCACGGCGAGCGTCTCGACGAGGTTGCGTACGCCCGCCTTGGCCGCCGCCGAGTGGGCGTGGCCCGGTCCGCCGGTCCAGGCGTACGAGGCTCCGATGCTGATGACCGACCCCGGGGTGCCGGCCGCGAGATGGCGGCGGCCGAACTCGCGGGTCATGAACCACGTACCGGTCAGGGTGATGTCCAGGACCGCCCGCCACGCGTTGGGCGACAAGTCCTCTGCCGGCGAAGGGAAGTTGGCGGCCGCGTTGTTCACCAGGACGGCCGGCAGGCCCAGCGTCTCCTGCGCGGTGTCGAAGACCTCGGCGATCCGCTCCGGCTCCCTGATGTCGCACACCGCGGACGCCACCCGGCCGCCCAGCGCCGCCAGCTCGTGCTCGGCGCCCCTGAGCCGGTCCGCGGAGCGCCCCACGATCATGAGATCGGCGCCGAGCCGCGCGAACTCGGCGGCCATCGCCTTGCCGAGCCCCGACCCGCCCCCGGTGACCAGCACCACGCTTCCCGCGTACGTCCCTGGCGGCAGCGCGCACGCGCCGAGCGGCGGCGGCGCGGGAAGTCCGGGGTGCGCGGGGCGCGGGTTCGGTGCGGCGGCATCGGTCATGCCGCATCCCTACCGGCTGGCGCCGCACATCGCCATGCCCGTGCGGTGCCCTTCTCGCGCGTGCGGTGCCCTTCTCGCGCGTGCGGCGCGTGCCGCGCGGGTGCGTGCGCGCGCCGCACGGCCCGAGTGAGCCCAGGACCGCTGAGCTCAGGTGATTCCCTTTGCGGCAAGCGACCGCTTAGTATGCTCGCGAGTGCAGGAACGTACAGGAACGGACTCAGCGGTACGCAGCCGTATCGCGCCCGGCGTGTGGAGGCCCCCGAATGCAGGCATGGCGAGTGCATGAGAACGGCGAGCCGGGCGAGGTGATGCGGCTCGAAGAGATCGACCGGCCCGTGCCGGGAGCGGGGCAGGTGCTCCTGCGGGTGCGCGCCGCCAACATCAACTTTCCCGACGCCCTGCTCTGCCGCGGCCAGTACCAGATCCGGCCGCCGCTGCCGTTCACGCCCGGCGTCGAGATCTGCGGCGAGACCGAGGACGGCCGCCGGGTGATCGCGAACCCGGCGCTGCCCCACGGCGGGCTCGCCGAGTACGTCGTCGCGGACGAGGTGGCCCTGCTGCCCGCGCCCGAGGCGCTCGACGACGCCGAGGCGGCCGCCCTGCACATCGGCTACCAGACCGGCGTCTTCGGACTGCACCGCCGCGCCCATCTCCAGGAGGGCGAGACGCTGCTCGTGCACGCCGCGGCCGGGGGAGTGGGCAGTGCGGCCGTGCAGCTCGGCAAGGCCGCCGGAGCCCGTGTCATCGGCGTCGTCGGAGGGCTCGAAAAGGCAGCAGTGGCAAGGGAGTTGGGGTGTGACCTGGTCATCGACCGGCGTGCTGACGACATCGTGGCTGCGGTGAAGGAGGCCACTGGCGGGCGCGGCGCCGATGTCATCTTCGACCCGGTCGGCGGCGACGCGTACGCCAAGTCCGCCAAGTGTGTCGCCTTCGAGGGGCGGATCGTGATCGTCGGCTTCGCGAGCGGCTCGGTTCCGGCGCCCGCGCTCAACCACGCCCTCGTCAAGAACTACTCGATCGTCGGGCTGCACTGGGGCCTGTACGCACAGAAGGACCCGGCATCGATCGTCCGCTGCCACGAGCAGCTCACCCGGCTCGCCGCCGACGGCGCGATCAAGCCGCTCATCAGCGAACGGGTCCCGCTCAAGGACGCCGCCGCGGCGGTGCAGCGCGTCGCCGACGGCACGACCACCGGCCGTGTGGTCGTCACCATGGACGGAGCCGCCCGATGACCGACGCCGCCGAACTGCGCACACGTACACGGGAGTTGCTCGCCGCCCACCCGCCCGCCGATACCGCGCCGCTCGACTTCCTCAAGGCCCGCTTCGACGCCGGGCTCGCCTGGGTGCACTACCCGGTGGGGCTCGGCGGTCTCGCCGCGCCGCGCTCCCTGCAACCCGTCGTCGACGCCGAACTCGCGGCGGCCGGGGCGCCCGACAACGACCCGCGGCGGATCGGTATCGGCCTCGGCATGGCCGCGCCGACCGTCCTCACGTACGGCACCGAGGAACAGAAGCGACGCTTCCTGCGTCCCCTGTGGGTGGGCGAGGAGGTCTGGTGTCAGCTCTTCAGCGAGCCCGGCGCCGGCTCCGACCTCGCGGCACTCGGGACCCGGGCCGGGCGCGACGGCGACGACTGGGTGGTCGACGGGCAGAAGGTGTGGACCTCCAGCGCCCACCTCGCCCGCTGGGCCATCCTCATCGCCCGCACCGACCCCGGCCTGCCCAAGCACCAGGGAATCAGCTACTTCATCTGCGACATGACCGACCCCGGCGTCGAGGTGCGGCCGCTGCGGCAGATCACCGGCGAGGCCGAGTTCAACGAGGTGTTCCTCACCGGGGTGCGCATCCCCGACGCGCACCGGCTCGGCGAGATCGGCGCGGGGTGGAAGGTCGCCCAGACCACCCTCATGAACGAGCGCGTCTCCATCGGCGGCATGCGCATCCCGCGCGAGGGTGGCATGATCGGCCCGGTCGCCCGCACCTGGCGCGAACGCCCCGAACTGCGCACCCATGATCTGCACCAGCGCCTGCTCACCCTGTGGGTCGAGGCCGAGGTCGCCCGGCTCACCGGCGAACGGCTGCGCCAGCAGCTCGTCGCGGGCCAGCCGGGCCCCGAGGGCTCCGGCATGAAGCTCGCGTTCGCCCGTCTCAACCAGGAGATCAGCGGCCTGGAGGTCGAACTCCTGGGATCGGACGGCCTGTTGTACTCGGATTGGACGATGCGCCGGCCCGAACTGGTCGACTTCACCGGCCGCGACGCCGGCTACCGCTATCTGCGCTCCAAGGGCAACTCCATCGAGGGCGGCACGAGCGAAGTGCTCCTGAACATCGTCGCCGAACGCGTCCTCGGGCTGCCCGCCGAGCCGCGCAACGACAAGGACGTCGCCTGGAAGGACCTGGCCCGATGAAAGCGCAGCCGGCACAGACCGCCGAAGAAGCCACCGTGGACCTGCTGTACTCCGAGGCCGAGGACGACCTCAGGGCGGCCGTACGCTCCCTGCTCGCCGACCGCGCCGACACCCCGGCCACGCTCGCCCGCGTCGAGTCGGACACCCCGTACGACCCCGACCTGTGGCGGTCGCTCGGCGCACGGATGGACCTCGCCGGGCTCCTCGTGCCCGAGAAGCTCGGTGGTCAGGGTGGCTCGCACCGGGAGGCCGCGGTGGTCCTGGAGGAGATCGGCCGGGCCGTGGCACCGGTCCCGTTCCTGACCAGCGCCGTGATCGCTACGGAGACCCTGCTCGCGCTCGCTACGGAGAGCGCCGAAGTGGGCGCGCTCGTACGGGAGTTGGCGTCCGGCCACCGGACCGCCGCCCTTGTCGTGCCGTTCTCCGCGGGCCCGGACTCGGTGCGGCCACCGGCGGCGCTCACCGGAACGGTGTCGGCCGTCGCGGACGCGGCGACCGCCGATGTCCTGCTGGTACCGACGGCCCAGGGCCTGTACGCGGTGGACGCCGCCGATGTCATGGTCACCCCGCTCACGCCGCTCGACCTGACCCGCCCGCTTGCCGCCGTCACCCTCGACGGTGCGAACGGCACGCTCCTTGCCGGCCCGGACGTTACGCCGGCCGCCGTGCGCCGGGGCCTGCTCGCCGGGGCGGGGCTGCTCGCGTCCGAGCAGCTCGGGGTCGCCGAGTGGTGCCTGACCGAGACGGTGGCGTACACCCGCGAGCGCAAGCAGTTCAACCGGCCGGTCGGCTCCTTCCAGGCGCTCAAGCACCGCATGGCGCAGCTCTGGCTTGAGGTCGTCTCGGCCCGTGCCGCCGCACGCAACGCCGCCGATGCGCTCGCGACGGGCAGCCCCGAGTCGCCGCTCGCGGTGGCCGTCGCCCAGGCGTACTGCGCCCGGGTCGCCGTGCACGCCGCCGAGGAGTGCGTACAGCTGCACGGCGGCATCGGCATGACCTGGGAGCACCCGGCGCACCTCTACCTCAAGCGCGCCAAGTCGGCCCAGATCGCGTTGGGTTCGGCGGGCGAGCACCGGGCGGCGATCGCCGATCTGGTCAACATCCCGTCCCCGTGACGAAGACCCGCCGCTAAGCGGCACGCCCCCTGAGGACACGGCCCCGCCCCGCGCACCCCCGCGGGCCCGGGGCCGTTCCCACTCCCCGAACCCATCAACGCCGGGTGCTGGAGCCCAGGCCAGGGGCGCGGGGAACTGCGCGCTCAGCCGAGCACGGTCCGCAGCCGGAAGTGCCCCCCAGCCCCCCGGGACGGGCACGCCGCCACCCCAGGAGGCGCCCCACCCCACATTCACCCGTACGCTCGTGGTCTGCTCGATATCCTGACGGAACGTTCCTTCAGGTTCATCCCCGACATTCCGTCGGGGCTGGGGGTCGCGGTTCGACGGCTGGTCCGCCTGCCACCACGCGCACGGGAGGACTACAGGAGTGCTAGAACTCAGCAACATCACCGCCGGTTACGAGCGGGGCAAGCCCGTCGTGCGGGACATGAGCCTCGCCGTGGCCCGCGGTGAAGCGGTCGGTCTGCTCGGCACCAGCGGGTGCGGCAAGTCGACGCTCGCCAGGGTCGCCGCCCTGCTCCACCGCCCCGACGCGGGAACGGTCGTCATCGACGGCACCCCCGTCGCCGGCCACCGCCACCGCGTCCCGCGCGCCCTGCGCACCACCGTGGGCTTCGTCTTCCACGCACCCCGGCTCTCCGCCGACCCCGCGCTGCGCCTGCGTGACCTGATCGCCGAGCCGCTGAAGGCCTCGGGCCGGCGCATTGAGATCCGTGAGCGTGTCGACGAACTGGCTCACGCCGTCGGCCTCGGCGGGGACCTCCTCACCCGGGACATCCGGGAAGTCGGCGACGCCCAGCTCCAACGCGCCTTCCTCGCCCGCGCCCTGGTGCTCCGTCCGCGCCTGCTCATCTGCGATGAGATGACCGCGCTCATGGACGCCGAGACCACCGCCGACCTCATCGCGACGGTGCGGAACTACCGACACGCAACCGGGGCC
The DNA here is from genome assembly GCF_040651795.1 of Streptomyces sp. NPDC048361. Classification (NCBI taxonomy): domain Bacteria; kingdom Bacillati; phylum Actinomycetota; class Actinomycetes; order Kitasatosporales; family Streptomycetaceae; genus Streptomyces; species Streptomyces sp. NPDC048361. The sequence goes on along the minus strand of NZ_JBEZKW010000012.1, from coordinate 24,592 downwards.
TCCCTGCTCGCCGTCGGCGACGATCCGGCCCTGCTCGCCACCTGGTGCGACCGCACGGTCACCTGGGACGCTCCCCGCGCACACGATGAGTGACGGGGTCACGCGCAGTCAACACCCGTACGGCGGACACGTCTTGAGGCGGGCTGCGGTGCCTCCTCCGCCACACTGACGCCCGAACGCCGCCATTCCGGCGCGGTGGAGGAGGCTCGTCATGGCTGTTTCGATCTCGGTGGTGCTGTTGCTGCTGGTCCTCGCGATGATCTTTCTGCGGAGTGGAGGACTCAAGCTCTCGCACGCCGTCGTCTGTGCGCTGCTCGGTTTCTTCCTGGCCGGTACGAGCATGGCGCCGACGATCCTGGACGGTCTGAGCGCGACGGCGGGTGTGGTCGGTAGCCTGAAACCATGACCGAGGCCCGCCGGAAGATCACCGCCGAGGAACGCCGTGCCCGCCTGGGCGCACGCCACTTGCTGGCGTCCGCCGCTCGCGCGAGCACCCCGGAGGCGGTCGCCGAGGCGCTGCTCGGGCTGCACGCCACCGACCCCGCCTCGGTGTATCTCTCCGTCGCCGCCCGCCTCAGGGAGCCGTCCGTGACGGAGCTGGAGCGCGCGCTGTACGAGGACCGGACCCTGGTGCGGATGCTGTGCATGCGGCGCACCATGTTCGTGGTGCCGCGCGAACTCGCCCCCGTGGTGGACGCCTCGACCGCCCGCGCCGTGGCGGCACGCGAACGCCGCAACCTGGCCAAGGTCATCCAGGAGCAGCTCGGCTTCGACGCACGCTGGTTCGCCGCGACCGAGGCCGCGGTGGTGGCGGCGCTCCAGCGGCGCGGCGAAGCGACCGCGGCTCAACTGGCCGACGACGTACCGGAGTTGAAGAAGCAGATCGTGCAGGCCGAGGGCAAGCCGTACGAGGCGCGGCCGCGCATCACCAGTCGCTTCCTCGGTGTGATGGCCGCCGAAGGGCGCATCCGGCGCGGCCGGCCGCTCGGCACCTGGGCGTCGAGCCAGTACCGCTGGACCCCCGTGGAACCCCACCCCGACCTGCCTGTCGACGAGGCGAAGGCGCGGCTGGCCGCCCGCTATCTGGAGTCGTTCGGCCCCGCCACCACCGAGGACGTCAGGTGGTGGACGGGCTGGACGCTCACCGACACCCGCAAGGCGCTTGCCCGCACCGAGGCCGTGGACGTCGACCTGGACCACGGCCCCGGCCACGCGCTGCCCGCCCACCTCGACGCCCCCGCCGAGCCCGAACCCTGGGTCGCGCTGCTCCCCGCGCTCGACCCCACCCCCATGGGCTGGCGCGACCGCGACTGGTACTTCGACGCCGGACACAAGGCCGACCTGTTCGACACCAACGGCAACATCGGGCCCACCGTGTGGTGCGACGGGCGCGTCGTGGGCGGCTGGGCCCAACGGCCCGACGGTGAGATCGTCACGGAGCTCCTGACCCCGCAGGGCCTGGGCCGCGAAGCACGTGCGGCGATCGCCACCGAGGCCGCACGGCTGACCACGTTCTTCGCCGACGTACGCATCAAGCCGAGCTTCCGCACCCCACTGGAGCGCCGGCTCACCCGGTGACGCCGCTCGGCGGTGGATCCACCGGCTCGACGTACGCGCCGACGACAGCGGCCGCGACCCGGTACCGACCGGGGCTGAGGCGCGATCGGCGGCCGGTTCACACCAGGCGCGAGCGGATGAGGAACCGTACCCCTTCCGGAGCCTCCAGCGAGAACCCGCTGCCGCGGCCCTCCACCACGTCGACGATCAGACGGGTGTGCCGCCACAGCGCGTACTGGCTCCTCGACATCCAGAACGCGATGGGCTCCGCCACACCGTCCACCACGAGGGAGGCGAGCAGGACGTCGGAGTCGCCGGTGCGGAACTCGCCGCGCGGGTAGCACATGGGGGCGCTGCCGTCGCAGCAGCCGCCGGACTGGTGGAACATCAAAGGGCCGTGCGCCGCCCGCAGCGTGCGGAGCAACTCGCTTGCCGCCGGGGTGAGTTCCACCGGCGGTGCCGCGGTGGGCGGTTCCGGGTGCTGCGGGGGTGTCATCTCTCCTCGCTCCTCCGGTCCGCGCGACCGGCCCCCGGTGGGCTGTGTCGCGCGGATCCGGCCCGGCTCAGCTCACCACCCGCGTGGTTGCGAGCGGGTTGCGAGCGTCCTCAGATGAGGTCCATCGCCGCCACCTCGTCGGGGCTGCCGTAGCTGACCGGCCCCTGGAAGCGCCGGCGGGCGGTGGCGAACCACCAGATGGTGGCGATGAGGAGGACCACGCCGAGCGCGATCGGCGCGTAGTTGAACGAGTCCGCGGTGATGGGGGAGACCTGGGGCAGCATGAACAGGACACTGCTCAGCACGATCCACACCACGGCCACCGCCGCGACCGGCCTGCCGTAACGGCCCAGGTTCCACGGGCCGGGCTCGAAGTCCTTGAGCCGCAGCCGCAGGAAGATGGGCACGCCGTACGCGAGGTAGAGACCGACCACGTTGACGCTGACGATGGCGGTGAACGCCGTGTGCGACCACCAGCCCGGAATGATCAGGACCAGTGCGCAGGCGGCGGCGAGCCACACGGCCTTCACGGGCGTACGGGTGCGCAGCGACACCGAGTGCCACCAGCGGGAGCCGGGCATCGCCCCGTCGCGCGAGAAGGCGAAGATCTGGCGGGTGTTGCTGGTCATGTTGGCCAGACCGCAGAACAGCATGGCGCCGATGACGATCAGCAGGAGCAGCTTCGCCATGCCGAGGCCCAGCGCATCCACGAGGATCTGCACCGGCGGCGCCGACGCGGCGATCTCGCTCGCGTAGTCACGGATCGAGTACACCAGGGCGAGCATGAGGACGAGGCCGGCGAGCGCCGAGTAGAGGATGGCCCGCATGATGCCCTTGGGCGTGTTGACGGTGGCCTGCACCGTCTCCTCCGACATGTGGAAGCTGCCGTCGAAGCCCGTGAACGTCCAGCTCGTGACGAGCAGGCCGAGCATCGCGGCGTACAGGCCGTTGCTGAAGCCAGTGCTGTTGACGAAGTGCGTGGCGAACGAGACCGGCTGGTGCGAGCCGGGCTTCACGGTCAGCGCCACGACGATCACCACCATGCCGATGAGCAGCCACCACACGGAGATCCGGTTCACCACGGCGACCAGCTGCACCGTGTAGGTGTTGGCGAGCGCCTGGACCAGCAGGATCGCGGTGGCGATGCCCACCGTCTGCTGCGGGGTCGCCTCGTACGAGGGCCACTGCATGGCGATGAACGCCTGGATGAAGGTGGCGGCGGCGTAGTTGGTGGCGGCGGTGCCGCCCACCTGGCCGACGAAGTTCAGCCAGCCCGTGTACCAGGACCAGGCACCTCGGTGCCGCTTGGCGAGCTTGCCGGCCGAGAAGTACAGGGCGCCGCTCGTCGGGTAGGCGGAGGCGATTTCACCCATCGCCGCGCCCACGAACAGCACCATGATGGAGACGCCGATCCAGCCGAAGACGAGAATCCTCGGGCCGCCCGCTCCCATGCCGAAACCAAATGCGGAGAAGATGCCGGAGATTATGTTGATGATGGTGAAGGATATGGCGAAATTGTCGAAGGCATGAAATCTACGGGTGAGTTTCCGTGGATATCCCATCGCATGCAGCGTGGCGTCGTCATCAGATGTGGATGATGCTTCCACCGGCCGGCTTGTCGGGCGGGCGGGGGACGTACGCTCGGACACAGGGGCAACCTTTCCTCGGGGATGAAAAGACGCGTGGTCTCGCAGGCGGGGTCGTGCGCGCCGGTCGTGATCAGGTCGGCGCCGGGGTCGGCAGGCCGCAGGACTTCCTGGCCCGGGTCAGCTGCTCCCCGGGCTCGCCGAACATGCTCCAGGGCATGCGTGAGGCGTAGGGGCCCATGGCCGTGAGGACTTCGCGTGCCTCGAATTCACGCCTTGCCATGAACAGTGCGTGCGCCAGATAGGCCAGGTCGAGTACGGGGGTGAACCGGTAACTCGCCGCCTGGGGAAACCAGTTGTGATAAATACCCAGGGTGGTCGTCGTCCATTGCGGCTGCTGCCAGGTCTCGTTGGCCAACAGCGCGTTCGGGTCGTAGTCCTCGACGAGCGCGACCAGCGGGAGCAGGCGCAGCGCCGAAGTCGCCGGCGCCCGGTGGCTGAGGAAGGAGGCGACGTCCCAACGGGCGCTCGCGGAGCCGCCGTGGCGGGTGAAGAAACACGCCAGGAAGCGGTGGTGGGCCTCGCGGTGCCAGGGGTCGAGGCGCAGGACGTGGGCGAACATCTGCCAGGGCCCGGCCGGTGCGGTCAGCAGTCCTCTGGGCGCGGCGTCGCGGGGCCCGTCGATGCGGGCCAGGGCCAGTTGGGCCGCCCACGGGGTGGGGTCGTCGGGCAGCAGTCGTGCCGCCCGCACACAGGCCGCCTGCGCTATGCGCAGCAGTGCGTCGGCGCGTGCGTCGCCGGCGTCGGCGGTGCGCAGCGCGCGGATCATCGCCACGCGCGCCGCCAACAGGGCGGCCTCCGGGCCGGGTTCCTCGGCGAGCCAGCGCTCCGCGAGGTCCGAGTCGGCCGCCTCCGAGGCGAGCACGAGAGAGCGGTGCGCCCTCAACTCGTAGTCGCCGCGCGTCTCTTGGAGGACGTTGTGGGCGCCCAGGTAGCGCCCGGCCCGCACATCCGTGCACGCACGTGCCAGCTCGCGATCGTCGGCCGCCGGATGCCACACGTAGTGTCCCTCGAACGAGCCGGCAGCCACGATCCTCTCCCTGTGTCCCCGCGGACGACACCCCGCGCCCTACGAATCCCATAGGGAATTGAGCCGGAGCCCGAGCCCGTACGCAGGATCACCGACAGCGACCCACACCTTACTCATCCTTTAGGCCCATCGAAACTCATCGCCCGGAATATCTGGTTCCGTGCCCTTTGGTGATGTCGGGCGCAGCTTATAAATCCTGTGACTTCGAGTCGATTTTCGGCCACACATTCGCGCCCGTGGCTCGACAGCGTACGTATTCGCCGTATTCGGCGGGTGGCCCGTGCGTGACCTCGCACCGATCTCGTGGCGCGCCGGGGGGCGCGGGGCGCTGCCGGCCGACGGGCGACGAGGGCGCCCCCGCCCGGTGACGAAAGTCCAAGTCCGGCCGACGGATGTCCGTGGACGCCGGCCGGGGCGGTGCACAGACTGCCGAGCACGCGGGCGGCCCCGTCGCCGGCGCGCGTCGTTCCCCGCTCCCACATCCGTGGGCCGTCACAGAAGGAGCGCCCGTGTCCTCCCCCACCTTCAGAGCAGTCGCCGCGGCCGTCGGCGCCGCGGCGCTGGCCCTGGCCGCCGCGGTGGCACCCCCCGCGGCCGCCGCGCCCCCGGCCGCGACGTACACCGTCAGCGTCGGCTCGCCCGTGCCGTACACCCACCCCACGGACACGCCCGCCTCGACCTACATCGACAAGGACGGCACCTTCTACTTCCAGCAGTCGGCCGCCCTGTACGGGGCGAAGGACCCGCGGTACTGGGACTTCTTCACCGGCACCGACATGGACAGCGCCTCCCGGTCGAGCGCGATCAGCGACGCGGTGAACCCCGCCAACCCGTCCGACAAGAACAACGACACGACCTGGCGCTGCAACAACAGCCCCACGGGCCTGGAGGCGACCTACGCCGTCGGCAACGCGGGGTACTCGCAGAAGAACTACTGCGACCTCATGGGCACCTGGGTCGACCCGGACACCGGTGACTGGTACGGGCTGGTCCACAACGAGTTCACCCCGGCGCCGTTCTCCGACGGCATCCACTACGACGCGATCGACTACGCGGTCTCGAAGGACCAGGGCCGCACCTGGACCATCAAGGACCACGCCATCACCTCGCCGTACAGCACCAAGCGCGGCGACACCACACAGTTCCCGCACGAGACGTACTCCTACGGTGACGGCGACCCGCGGCTCTTCGCCGACACCGCGTCCGGCTACTTCTACGTCTACTACGGCTCGCGCATCGTCGCGAAGGGCGGGAACTGGGAGGACAGCCTCGCGCACGTGGCCCGGGCGCCGATCTCCGGCAAGATGGCGCGCGGCTCCTGGCAGAAGTGGTACGACGGCCACTGGTCGCAGCCGGGTGTGGGCGGCCTGGAGAGCAACATGGTGCCGGTCGACGCCGCCAGTTCCACGGGGTACACCCCGATCGCGGGCGACTACGACCCATCCCACGCGGGCACGGTGGCCCAGCAGATCGCGGCGGGCCAACTTCCCAGCAAATCACCGCTGTTGGTGATGAACGTCACCTACAACGCCTATCTCGGGCTCTACATCGGCGAGCCCGAGGCGGTGAACGGGACCGCGCCCCAGCGCATCTACGCCACCGACGACCTCACCAGCCAGAAGTGGCACCTGATAGGCGACACCGGCGGCTACACCAACAACTCCTGGTACCGCTGGTTCCTCGACGGCGCCAACCGCACCAACTCCGCCATCGTGGGCAAGACTTTCAGGTCGTACTGCTCCATCGAGTGCCAGGGCGGCTCCGACGGCGAGTACGTGGACATCACGGTGGGCTCGTCCGCGCCGGCCGCACCCCCGGTCGACGTCACCAGGAGCTACCGCATCGGCAGCGGCGACGGCCGGGTCCTGGCCCAGGCCGCCGACGGAACATCGGTCACCTCGCTCGCGGCTCCCACCGGGTCCGCCGGCGAGTCCTGGGTGTTCACCGCGAACGGCGACGGCTCGTACCGCATCGCCGGTGCGTCGAGCGGCAAGCTCCTCGGGGTCCCCGCCACCTCCAAGGCCGGGCGCGCCTGGGGCGCGAAGCCGGTGCTCGCCGCCGCCGCGGCGGGCGGTCCGACGGTCGGCCAGCAGTGGTTCGTCGTGCCTGTCACCGCCACCGGTTCCTACCGTCTGGTGAACCGGTACAGCGGGCTCGTGCTCGGCCTGTCCGCCAAGGCCGGCCGGCTCGCGGAGACCACCCCCACCCGCAGTTGGAGCGACACCACGGGCAGCGCGGTCGGCGGCGCCCGCACCGCGGCCGAGCAGACGCTGGCCCTCACGCCCACCGGGTCGGCCACCGGCGGATCGCTCGACGGCACCCACACCCTCACGGCGTCGGGCAAGGCCCTCGACGACCCCGGTCACTCGACGGATCAGGGAACGCAACTCATCACCTGGAGCCCGAACACGGGAGCCAACCAGAACTGGGTCTTCACCCGCCAGCCCGACGGCAGCTACCAGATCGTCAACGGAGAGTCGAAGCTCTGCGCCGACGTGACGGCGAGTTCCCACGCGGCCGGAGCCAAGGTGATCCAGTGGGCCTGCACCGGCGGCGCCAACCAGCACTGGACGGTGACCGCCACCGCCGACGGCCGCTACGCCATCGTCTCCAAGACCAGCGGGCTGCTCCTCACCACCGCCGCGGCGGCCGACGGAGCACTCGTCACCCAGCAGGCCGACACGGGCTCCGCGCTCCAGCGCTGGACCCTCGGCTGAGGCGAGGGGGCGAGGGGGCGAGGGGGCGAGGGGGCGAGGGGGCGAGGGGGCGAGGGGGCCAGGGGGCCCGGGGGCCGCGGCGAGCCGCGCGGTACCGGGCCCCCTGCTCCCACCAGCTCCCACCAGCCCATTCCGCCAAAGGAGACCACTTGAACGATCAAAAATGGGCGGGGGTTAGCATATGAGCGCCGCCTAGCTCGAAAGATGAACCCGTGACTGTCAATGACGACTCGTTCACCAACTGGAAGAACCGCGAGGAAATCGCGGAGTCGATGATCCCCATCATCGGGAAGCTGCACCGGGAGCGGGACGTCACGATCCTGCTGCACAGCCGCTCCTTGGTGAACAAGTCGGTGGTCAGCCTTCTGAAGACCCACCGATTCGCCCGGCAGATAGCCGGGGAGGAGCTCTCGGTCACCGAGACGCTGCCCTTCCTCCAGGCTCTGACCACCCTCGATCTCGGTCCCTCGCAGATCGACATCGGGATGCTCGCCGCGACGTACAAGGCGGACGACCGCGGCCTGTCGGTTGATGAGTTCACCGCGGACGCCGTCATCGGCGCGACCGGCGAGAACAAGATCGAGCGCCGTGAGGGCCGCGACGTCGTCCTGTACGGCTTCGGCCGCATCGGCCGCCTCGTCGCCCGCCTGCTCATCGAGAAGGCAGGCTCCGGCAACGGGCTGCGCCTGCGCGCCATCGTCGTCCGGGGTGGCGGCGAGGCCGACCTGGTCAAGCGGGCCTCGCTGCTGCGGCGCGACTCCATCCACGGCCAGTTCCAGGGCACCATCACGGTGGACGAGGCGACGAACACGATCGTCGCCAACGGCAACACCATCAAGGTGATCTACGCGAACGACCCGTCCGAGGTCGACTACACGGCGTACGGCATCAAGGACGCCATCCTCATCGACAACACGGGCAAGTGGCGGGACCGCGAGGGGCTCTCGAACCACCTGCGCCCCGGCATCGACAAGGTCGTCCTGACGGCCCCGGGCAAGGGCGACGTCCCCAACATCGTCCACGGCGTCAACCACGACACCATCAAGCCGGACGAGCAGATCCTGTCCTGCGCCTCCTGCACCACCAACGCGATCGTCCCGCCGCTGAAGGCCATGGCCGACGAGTACGGCGTGCTGCGCGGCCACGTGGAGACCGTCCACTCGTTCACCAACGACCAGAACCTCCTGGACAACTACCACAAGGCCGACCGCCGGGGCCGTTCCGCGCCGCTGAACATGGTCATCACCGAGACCGGTGCCGCCTCCGCCGTCGCCAAGGCGCTGCCCGACCTGAAGGCGCCGATCACCGGCAGCTCGATCCGGGTGCCCGTGCCGGACGTGTCGATCGCCATCCTGAGCCTGCGCCTGGGCCGCGAGACCACCCGCGAGGAGGTCCTGGACCACCTCCGCGACGTGTCGCTGCACTCGCCGCTGAAGCGGCAGATCGACTTCACGACCGCGCCCGACGCCGTCTCCATGGACTTCGTCGGCTCGCGCCACTCCTCGATCGTCGACGCCGGCGCCACCAAGGTCGACGGCGACAACGCGATCCTCTACCTCTGGTACGACAACGAGTTCGGCTACTCCTGCCAGGTCATCCGCGTCGTCCAGCACGTCTCCGGGGTGGAGTACCCGACCTACCCGGTGCCGGCGCTCTGAGCCGGCCGGCTCGCTGAGCCTGTAGGTCGGGTTGCGGCCGGCGCCGGTATCGACGAAGTCGACCGACGTGGCGGGCGCCTTGTTCGAGAGGGTGTCCCGCTGGAGCAGGGCGCCGCCGGACACCTCGATGCGCTGGGCGGTGACCCAGCGCAGTCCGTCGGAGGCGAGCGTGGCGATGGCGTCGCCGCCCTCGCTCGCGCCCCCGGCGCTTCGCACGGGCGGGAGGGCGAGCCGCACCGGGCGGTCAGTGCCGGGTGGGGCACGCGTCCTTGACGTCGACGGGTGCTCCGCCGGGCTTGTCGCGGAATCTGCAGTACGGGTGGGACGCGGCCGCCCGGCGGGCCTGCTCGCCCAATGCCGCCTATCGTGAAGAGCACAAGATCCGAAGATGCGTTGCGCGGGCAGGTGCATGGTGAACGGGTCCGGCATCCAGTACGAGGCGGTGTTCCGGGCCCTGCCCGCCCCGGTGGCCCTGCTCACCACCGACCTCGTCTACGCCGACGTCAACGCCGCGTTCACCAGTCTGACGGGCCGCACGCGCGAGCAGCTCGTCGGCCATTACCTCTTCGACGTCTTCCCCGACAACCCCGACGACGCGGATGCGAGCGGGATGCGCAACCTCGGGACTTCACTGCGCCGGGTGGTGGCGACGGGCGAGCGCGACACCATGGCGTTGCAGCGGTACGACGTGGAGGACCCCACGGCGCCCGGGGTCTGGGAGGAACGGTACTGGAGCCCGGTGAACACCCCCGTGTTCGGACCGGACGGCGAGGTCGTCCTGCTCCTGCACCGGGTGGAGGAGGTCACCGAGCTCATCCGCGCCCGCGGTCGCGCCGACGCGGCCGGCGGCGACCGGGCGAAGGTCCTGGAGTCGGAGCTCTACAGCAGGGCCAGGGAGCTGCAGGAGGCCAACGAGAGGCTGCGCCGGGCGCACGCGCGGGAACACGAGGTCGCCCTGTCGCTCCAGGCCGCGATGCTGCCTACACCCGGTCCGCTGGGACGGCGCAACGCGGCCGTGCGCTACCGCCCGGCGGTCGGCGCCCTGAACGTGTGCGGCGACTGGTACGACCTGGCCGAGCTGCCCGGCGACCGGCTCGCGGTCGCCGTCGGTGACGTCGTCGGCCACGGGCTCGCCGCCGCCGGCGTCATGGGGCAGCTGCGCAGCGCACTGAGCGCCGCCTCACGTGTGGCCGAAGGTCCCGCTCGCGCCCTTGACGTGCTCGGCCTCTACGCGAGGTCGGTGGAGGGGGCTGAGTCGAGCACGGCGTTCCTGGCCTTCGTCGACTGGGCCGGCCGCACCATCACGTACAGCAGCGCGGGACATCTGCCCGCGGTCCTCGTGCACCCCGACGCGAGGGTGGAGCTCCTCGACGGGGCGACCGACCCCCCGCTCGGGGCCCGCTCGGAACACGTGGACCGCCCGCAGGCCACGGCCGCCTTCACCGCGGGGGCGAGCCTCGTCCTCTACACCGACGGGCTGGTCGAACGCCGTGACGAGGACATCGAGGCCAGCCTGCAACGGCTCGCCGGTTCGCTCACGCGCCATCGCGGCGCAGGACCGGAACTCCTCGCGGACGCCGTGCTCGCCGACCTGCTGCCCACCGGCGGTGCCACCGACGACACGGCCCTGATCGTCATCGGTCTCTGAGCAGGCGCGACCAACCGCTGAACAAGCCCGGGCGCCCACGCCAGGCTGAACATGCCGGGTTCCACTCGACCGGCTGAAGACGCCCGGTTGAGCAAGCCCGGTTGAACACGCCCGCCGAACACGCGCGCACACCCGGAGGCCGTGCCGCTCACCGGCGGACACGGTTTCCGGGGGCGCCTCTCGTGCTACGGATGGAGTGCATCCGCTCCGGGCCGTTACCAGTAGTGCCGCCGTCCACCGACCGCGTGACCCACAGATCCCAGGATCCACAGAATGACGCCCAGGACGACGAGGATGACGCCGATGGTCCACAGGATGGATATGCCGGCCACGAAGCCGACGACCAGCAGGATGACTCCGAGGACGATCATGATGTCCTCCGCTCTCGTGGAAGGGTTCCCGCTCCTGGTTACAAGAGTAGGTCCGCGTGCCCGATCCGGGACCGGTCGAGCGCGGTGAACCTGGAAGCGGGCCCCGGCGCCCGCTAGGCGTTCGTCAGGCGCAGCTGGACGTCGACCTCCTGGTCGCCCGCCGACGAGCCCGCGGCTTCCACCGTGAAGGCCGCGGCCAGCGTCTTGCGCAGCCGGTCCACCGCCACGGGGCCGCCCTGGAGATCGGCGGTGACGGGCCCGGCCAGGAGTACCTGCGCCACGTCGTCCGGGGCGTGGTCGGCACAGAAGCTGCCGGTCCAGGCTGCGGGCTGCGGGCTCTCGTCGCGATGGGGCACCACACCCTCGCGGTCGGAGGTGAAGTGGGTGCCGAGTACTTCGAAGACCGCGTCCGCGTCGGCTGCGGAGCACTCACCGAGCATCACGTGCACCAGGTCGGGGGAGTCGGCTCCGGTGTCGGGGGAGGCCGAGGAAGATGTGTCGTTCACGCTGTTCTCCGTGCTCGATTGAAGTGCGGGGTCGAGGGATCCGGGTTCGGGGTGCGCGATTGCGGGTTCGAGAACCCGGGTTCGGGATTGCGGGTTCGGGATTGCGGGCGTCCGCCCGCGTACGTCGTGTGCGGTCAGAGGTCGCGCAGGGCGGGGAGCAGCTTCTTCTCGGCCCAGTCGATGAAGGGGCGCTGGTGCTCCCCGCCGATCTGGACGAGGGCGACCTCGGTGAACCCGGCCTCGGCATAGGGGCGTACGGCCTCGACGAACGCGGAGACGTCGTCGCCGCACGGAATGGCGTCCGCCACGTCCTCGGGGGTCACGAAGCTCGTCGCGCCCTCGAAGCCGGACGGGCCCGGGAGTTCGGAGTTGACCGGCCAGCCGCCCATCGCCCAGCGGAACTGGTCGTGCGCCCGGGCGATCGCCGCGTCCCGGTCGGTGTCGAAGCAGACGGGCAATTGGCCGACGCGGGGCTTGCCCTGGCCGCCGTGGCGGTCGAAGGAGTCGATGAGCTTCTTCTTCGGCTCGGTGGCGATCACCAGATCGGCGAGCCGGCCGGCCAGCTCGCAGGAGCGCTCGCCCGACACCGCGACGCCGATCGGCGGCAAGTCGTCGGGCAGGTCCCACAGGCGGGCGTCGGACACGTCGAAGTACGTGCCCTGATGGTTGACGTTGCCGCCGTCGAACAGCGCCCGGATGATCTCGACGGCCTCTTCCAGCATGCCGAGGCGCACCTTGGCCGAGGGCCAACCGGCGCCCGTCACATGCTCGTTGAGGTTCTCGCCGGAGCCCAGGCCCAACCGGAAGCGGCCTTCGGAGAGCAGCTGCATCGTGGCGGCCTTCTGCGCCACGACCGCCGGGTGGTAACGGACCGTAGGGCAGGTCACATACGTCATGAGGGGGATCCGGCTGGTGGCCTGGGCCGCCGCGCCCAGCACACTCCACGCGTAGGGAGCGTGCCCCTGCGACTTGAGCCACGGAAAGTAGTGGTCGGAGGTGACGGAGAAGTCGAAACCCGCGCGTTCGGCCGCGACCACGTCGTCGACGAGGGCGCGCGGGCCAGCCTGCTCGGTCATCATTGTGTAGCCGATTTGCACCATAAGTCACCCTTTTCCGATCCGCTGCGACCAAAACCTCCGCCCCGCCCGCGTACGGCCGACGGCTCGCCGGGTACCCGCAGGCGCGGGACGTACGCGGTCAGGATGCGCCCCACGGGCGACTTCCGCCCGACATGTGACGACTCCCGCCCGACATGTTTCGAGTGCGCGCTCCGGGCAACCCGGTCCAGGCAGACCCGTCTCCCCTGCAAGGAGTTGTCGTGGTCCTCATAGCCGTCTTCCTGCCCGTGTTGCTGCTGATGGCCGTTCTGGCGCTCGGCAGGTACGAGGAACTCATGCTGGGCAGGGACGAACCCGCCGAGGTACCACGCGGCCGCCATCTGGTGGCGGTGCCCGACCTGCCGGAGGCCGAAGGGCCGCTGCCGGACCGGGTGCGTCCGTACGGGGTCGTCGCGGCCGAGGAGCGGCCCGCGGCGTGACCCGCGGGCCGCCCGCGGATGTCGGGCGCGGCGAATCGCGGCATGATCGGCAGTGGAGCGGGACCCGGGCACGGAACGAAAGGCTTGACGCATGGCACGTGCGGCGCTGTTCGACGTCGACGGAACCCTTGTCGACACCAACCATCTGCACGTGGTCACCTGGTGGGAAGCGTTCCGCCAGGCAGGGCACGATGTGCCGACCCACGACATCCACCGCGCCGTCGGCCTGGGCTCCGACGACCTCATCGCGCACCTGCTCGGTGAGGACCGCGACAAGGACCAGGACGAGACCCTGAGCGCCGCGCACACCACGCTGTACGCGACCTACTTCGAGCGTCTGCCCTCGCTGGACGGCGCCCGCCGCCTGCTGCGCGAACTGGCCGGGCGGGGATGGCGCATCGTGCTCGCCACATCGGCGGGCGGACCCGAACTGAAGGCGCTGCGGCGCGCCATTGACGCCGACGACGTCATCGCGGGCGTCGCGAGCGCCGACGACGTCAGCGACGGCAAGCCCGCCCCCGACCCGGTGGAGCGGGCGCTCGAACTCGCCGAGGCGAAGGCTGCGGAAGCGGTGTTCGTGGGGGACACGGTCTGGGACATGAAGGCCGCCGCGGCGGCCGGCGTGCGCGCCGTGGCGCTGCTCGCCGGCGGAATCGCCCGCGCCGACCTGGAGGAGGCCGGTGCGCTGGCCGTGTACGGGGACCCGGCGGAGCTCCTCTCCCGCCTGGACACCAGCATCTTCGCCCAGGTGGAGCGCGAGGACTGAGCGCGGCCGCACGGACGGAACGAACGCAGGGCGCCTGCCCGGGAGGATGATCCCCGGACGGGCGCCCTGCGCGTGCCGCATGCGTTCCCTGCGGGCGTGTGCTTTCTACGGACGTTCTACGGACGTTCTACGGACGTGTGGCTCAGTCGTCCGACGCCTCTTCCTGCGCCTCTTCGTTCGGCGACAGCGCGTCCCCGGCCTCGCCGTCGTGGGCGTCCTTGCGCCCCGCCGACCTGGGGTCGCGCGTCTCGGCGTCCTCGAACTCCTTGAGGACCTCGTCGAGCGCCGTGTCGGGGTGGGCCTTGGACGAGCCGTTGTCCTGCGTCTGCGGGTGGGTCATGTCACTCCCGTGGTCGGTGCGTTGTGCGGTGGTGCTCTGGTGCGGGGCTTACCGGACCGGTCCCGCTCAGGTGAGCTGCGGCAGCACCTTGGTGCGGTAGAAGTCGAAGAAGCCCTGCTGATCCTTGCCGATCTGGTTGATGTAGACGGTGTCGAACCCCGCATCCACGTACCCCTTGACCGCCGCTACATGAGCGTCCGGATCAGGACCGCAGGTGACGTTCGCACGGACCCGGTCGGGGGTGACCAGTTCGGAGGCCTGCTCGAAGTGGCTCGGGGTCGGCAGGATCTGGGCCAGCTCGCCCGGCAGCTGCTCGTTGGGCCACAGCCGGTGCGCGGTGCGCAGCGCCTCGTCCTCGTCCGTGCTCCAGCACACCTTGAGCCCGGCCATCACCGGCTTGCTGCCGCCCCCGCTGCGCCGGAACCGTTCGATGGACGAGGCGTCGGGCGCCATCGTGATGAAGCCGTCCCCGATCCGCCCCGCGACCTCCGCGGCGAGCGGACCAAAGGCGGAGACGTCGATGGGCACGGGCTCGTCCGGCACCGTGTAGAGCCGGGCGTTCTCCACCGTGTAGTGCTTGCCGTGGTGGCTGACCTGCTCGCCGGTGAAGAGCTGACGCATCACCCGGACGGCTTCCTCCATCATCTCCAGGCGTACGGCGGCCTCCGGCCAGGGATCGCCCAGGATGTGCTCGTTGAGGGCCTCGCCGCTGCCGATGCCGAGCCGGAAGCGGCCGTCGAGCTGGACGGCGCTGGTGGCCGCTGCCTGGGCGACGACGGCGGGGTGCATCCTGACGATCGGGCACGTCACGGCGGTCTCCACGGGAAGCGAGACGGCCTGCGAGAGAGCGCCGATCACCGACCAGACGAACGGGCTCTGCCCCTGCTCGCCGTTCCACGGGTGGTAGTGGTCGGAGATCCACAGGGAGGTGAAGCCGGCCTGCTCCGCCATTCTGGCCTGTTCCACCAGCTCGGCGGGGGTGTGCTCCTCGCTGGACAGGAAGTAGCCGTATTCCGTCATGGGGAAACTCCTCACGGGTGGCGGACGCGACGCATCCCCGTCCGGGTGGCCGAAGTACGCACGGGGAAACCCTCCGGGCCCGTGAATTCGGCGGCGCGCGGAGCCCGTCCCCCGTCACCCTAGGCGCGGCTCCCCTGCCCCGCATGCGCGAGAGGACCGGCGAAGGCCGAGTGGCGGGGGAGACCGACCTCGGGTAGCCGTAGGGAGGGTGTGGGCACCCCGCTCACGGGTACTCGCGGGGCGCGGGGGAGCGACGGCGACGACGAAAAGTGGAGTGATGCACATGCCCGACAGCCCCGCTTCGGCCGACCGTGGACTGGATGCGCGAGGAGCAGCCGAGGACGTCGACCGTGTGAGCCCGGACCACGCGGGTCCGCAGGGAGCGGGTCTGGACGGCGCGGCCCTCGAACGCGCTCTGCGGGAGCGCGTCGACGGCGAGGTGCGGTTCGACGCGGGCAGTCGTGCGGCCTACAGCACCGACGGCTCCAACTACCGGCAGGTCCCGATCGGCGTCGTCGTGCCGCGTTCGGTCGACGCCGCCGTCGAGGCGGTCGCCGTGTGCGCGGAGTTCGGCGCGCCCGTCCTGTCGCGCGGCGGAGGCACGAGCCTGGCGGGACAGTGCACCAACACGGCGGTCGTCATCGACTGGACCAAATACTGCTCCACCCTGGTGTCGGTCGACCCGGCCGCGCGCACCTGCGTCGTCGAGCCCGGACTCGTCCTCGATGAACTCAACCATCAACTCGCCCCGCACCAGCTCAAGTTCGGCCCCAAGCCCTCGACCCACAGCCACTGCGCACTCGGCGGGATGATCGGGAACAACTCCTGCGGCGCCTCCGCGCAGGCGTACGGCAAGACCGTCGACAACGTACGCCGCCTCGAAGTGCTCACCTATGACGGCACCCGCATGTGGGTCGGCCCCACCAGCGCCGAGGAGTTCGAGGCGATCGTCGCCGAGGGCGGCCGGCGCGCCGAGATCTACCGGGGGCTCAAGGAGATCATCGACCGCAACCTGGCGGAGATCAGGCACGGCTACCCCAAGATCCCGCGCCGCGTCTCGGGCTACAACCTGGACTCGCTGCTGCCGGAGAACGACTTCGACCTGGCCCGCGCCCTGGTCGGCAGCGAGGGCACCCTGGTGACGGTGCTCCACGCCGAACTCGACCTCGTGCCCGTGCCGCCGTGCGACGCGATCCTCGTCCTCGGCTACCCCGACATCTGCGCCGCCGCGGACGACGTGCCCCGTCTGCTGCAGCACAGCTCCCCGGCCCAACTGGAAGCGCTGGACGGGCGGATGGCGCAACTCATGCGCGAGGAGGGCGCCTACCTCGCATCCCTGGAGAGCTTTCCCGAGGGCGAGAGCTGGCTGCTCGTGCAGTTCACCGGGGACAGCCAGGACGAGGTCGACGGGCAGGCCCACGACCTGCTGCGGGCACTCGGCCGGGACGAGAAGGACACCTCGGTGGCGTTCTCCGACGACACCACGCGCGAGCAGGAGATGCTGAAGGCCCGCGAGGCCGGGCTCGGCGTGACCGCCCGGCCGCCCGACGAGCGGGAGACCTGGGAGGGGTGGGAGGACTCCGCGGTACCGCCCGAGCGCCTCGGTGACTATCTGCGCGCCCTCAAAGCCCTCTTCGAGGAGTTCGACTACGACCACCCCTCCCTCTACGGCCACTTCGGCCAGGGCTGTGTGCACACCCGCATCCCGTTCGGCCTGAAGACCGCCGAAGGGGTGGCGAAGTTCCGCCAATTCCTTTTCCGCGCAGCCGACTTGGTGGCGTCCTTCGGCGGATCGCTTTCGGGAGAGCACGGCGACGGACAGGGCAGGGGAGAGCTCCTGGTCCGCATGTTCGGCGAGCCTCTGGTCGCCGCGTTCGGCGAGGTCAAGGCGGTGTTCGACCCCACCGAGCGGATGAACCCGGGCAAGGTCGTGAGCCCGTACCGCACGGACGAGAACCTGCGGCTCGGCCCGCACTGGCGGCCCAAGGCGCTCTCCACCCACTTCGCCTACCCCCACGACAAGGGCTCCTTCAACCAGGCGGTGCTGCGCTGCGTCGGCATCGGCAACTGCCGCACCCACTCCGGTGGCGTGATGTGCCCCTCCTACCGCGCGACGGGGGAGGAGGAGCACTCCACACGCGGCCGGTCCCGGCTGCTGTTCGAGATGCTCGACGGCCACGCCGACTCGGCGGTGACCGACGGCTGGCGCTCCAGCGCCGTCCACGACGCCCTCGACCTGTGCCTTGCCTGCAAGGGCTGTAAGTCCGACTGCCCCACCGGCGTCGACATGGCCACCTACAAGGCCGAGTTCCTCGCCCACCACTACGCCGGCCGTCCCCGCCCCGCCGCGCACTACTCGATGGGCTGGCTGCCCCTCTGGGCGCGCCTGTCCCGGCTCGCCCCCCGCGCCACCAACGCGCTCGCACGGGCTCCCTTCGTCGCCCGGCTCGGCAAACACCTCGCGGGGGTGGCGCCGGAGCGCGAGGCACCCGCCTTCGCCGAGGAGTCGTTCGTGCAGTGGTGGTCCGCGCGCGGACTGCCCGAACCCGACCCGGCCGACGAGCGGACCGTGGTCGTATGGCCCGACACGTTCTCCACGTACTTCCACCCCGAGGTCGCCAAGTCGGCGGTACGGGTCCTGGAGAGTGCCGGGTTCCATGTGACCGTCCCGACCAAGGCCGTGTGCTGCGGCCTCACCTGGATCTCCACCGGCCAGCTCGACACCGCCAAACGCGTACTCCACCGCACACTGGACGTCCTGCGGCCGTGGATCGAGGCCGGCACGCCCATCGTCGGCCTGGAACCGTCGTGCACGGCCGTCTTCCGCGCCGACGCACCCGAACTGATGCCGGACGACGAGGACGTCAAGCGTGTCGCCCAGCAGTTCGAGACCTTCGCCGAGTTCCTGCTGAACCACGCGCCCGAGGACTGGCGTCCCCCAACTCTCGCCCGCACAGCGCTCGTTCAGACCCACTGCCATCAGCACGCCATCCTGAAGGACGACGCCGACCGTGAACTGATGCGCCGCATGGGCCTGGACGCGGACGTCCTCGACGAGGGCTGCTGCGGTCTCGCCGGCAACTTCGGCTTCGAGCAGGGCCACTACGACCTGTCCATGAAGATCGGCGAACAGGGCGTGCTGCCCGCCGTGCGCGGGGCCGCGCCCAGCACCCTCGTCGTCGCCGACGGATTCAGCTGCCGCACCCAGATCGAGCAGGGCAACACCGGGCGGCGCGCCATGCACCTCGCCGAGGCGCTGGCCCTGGGGCTCGACGGGCCGCTCCCCGCCGACCTGCCCGAGAAGCTCACCGCGCGCCCCGAGCCATCGGCCGGGGACGCGCGGCTGGCCACCGCCACCGCAGGGCTGGCGCTCGGCGGCGGTGTGGCCGCCCTCTACGCCTGGACCCGCCGTCGCCGCAGGTGACCTGTGGGGCGCACGGCCCCGTACGCCCCCACGAAAACCCCCGCAGCAACCCGAGAACCGCACCAGTGAAAGGCAGTCTCCGTGTCCATCAAAGTGTCCGACTACGTCCTCCAGCGTCTGAGCGAGTGGGACGTCGAGCACGTCTTCGCCTACCCCGGTGACGGCATCAACGGCCTGCTCGCCGCCTGGGGGCGCGCCGAGAACAAGCCCCAGTTCATCCAGGCACGCCACGAGGAGATGGCCGCGTTCGAAGCGGTCGGCTACGCCAAGTTCTCCGGCAAGGTCGGCGTCTGCGCGGCGACCTCCGGCCCGGGCGCCATCCACCTGCTCAACGGCCTGTACGACGCCAAGCTCGACCACGTGCCGGTCGTCGCGATCGTCGGCCAGACCAACCGCAGCGCCATGGGCGGCTCCTACCAGCAGGAAGTCGACCTGCTGAGCCTCTACAAGGACGTGGCCGGCGCCTACTGCGAGATGGTCACGGTCCCCGAGCAGCTGCCCAACGTCATCGACCGCGCGATGCGCGTGGCCCGCGCCCAGCGCACGGTGACCGCCGTCATCATCCCCGCGGACGTCCAGGAACTCGACTACTCGCCGCCGCAGCACGCCTTCAAGATGGTCCCCTCCAGCCTCGGCATGGCCTCCTACGCCCCGGTCCCGGCGGACGACGACATCGCCCGCGCCGCCGAAGTACTCAACGCCGGTGAGAAGGTCGCGATCCTCATCGGCCAGGGCGCCCGCAGCGCCCGCGCCGAGGTCGAGCAGATCGCCGACGTGCTCGGCGCCGGCGTCGCCAAGGCCCTGCTCGGCAAGGACGCGCTCCCCGACGACCTGCCGTATGTGACCGGCTCCATCGGTCTGCTCGGCACCCGGCCCAGCTACGAGATGATGCAGGACTGCGACACGCTGCTCGTCATCGGATCGAGCTTCCCCTACACCCAGTTCATGCCCGAACTCGACCAGGCCCGCGCGGTGCAGATCGACATCGACCCCCAGATGATCGGCCTGCGCTACCCCTTCGAGGTCAACCTCGTCGGCGACTCCGCCGGCACCCTCCAGCGCCTCCTGCCGCTCCTCAAGCGCAAGAAGCACGACAAGTGGCGCAAGAAGATCGAGAAGGACACCGCGCGCTGGTGGGAAGTGATGGAGCGGCGCGCCGCCGTGGACGCCGAACCCATCAACCCCGAGTACGTGGTGCACGCCCTCGACGCGATGCTCCCCGACAACGTGATCCTCGCCGCCGACTCCGGCTCCGCCGCCAACTGGTACGCCCGCCACCTGCGGATGCGCGGTTCGATGCGCGGCTCACTCTCGGGCACCCTCGCCACCATGGGGCCCGGCGTGCCCTATGTGATCGGCGCCAAGTTCGCCCACCCCGACCGCCCCGCCATCGCCATCGTCGGCGACGGAGCCATGCAGATGAACGGGCTCGCCGAGCTGATCACGGCGGCCAAGTACTGGCAGGAGTGGAGCAACCCCAACCTCATCGTCGCGGTCCTCAACAACCAGGACCTCAACCAGGTCACCTGGGAGATGCGCGCCATGTCGGGCGCCCCGCAGTTCCTGCCGTCGCAGTCCCTGCCCGACGTCGCCTACGCCGACTTCGCCCGCTCGATCGGCCTCGACGGCGTACGCGTGGAGAAGCCGGACGAGGTCGAGGGTGCGTGGCGGCAGGCGCTCGCCGCCGACCGGCCCTTCGTCATCGACTTCCGCACCGACCCGGCCGTGCCGCCGATCCCGCCGCACGCCTCGCTCGACCAGATCGAGGCCGCGGCCGCCTCCGTCCTCAAGGGCGACAGCGACCGCACCGGCATGATCCGCCAGGGCCTCAAGGCCAAGGTGCAGGAAATGCTCCCCGGCACCCGCCACCGCGACGGCGGCGACGAGTGACGACACCCGCGGCGCCCGGCGCCGGGCCGTCGGTCGACGAGGTGGAGGCGGCCGCGTACACGCTGGCCACCGACGCCCCCGAGGCCGACGGCACGCTGGAGTGGGACAAGACCACCCTCGTCGTGGTCCACGCCCGCTCCGGCACCACCACCGGCCTCGGCTACACCTACGGTGCGCCCGAGACGGCGGCGTACGTCCGCGGCCATCTGGCACCCGTGGTCGCCGGCCGCGGTGCCTTCGACGTGCCGGCCGCCAACGAGGCGATGACCCGGGCGGTCCGCAACGACGGCCGCCCGGGCCTGGTCGCCGGCGCGATCTCCGCCGTGGACATCGCGTTGTGGGACCTCAAGGCCCGGCTCCTCGGTGTCCCGCTGACCCACCTGCTCGGCCGGGCACGGCCCGACGTGCCGGTGTACGGAAGCGGCGGCTTCACCACCTACGACGATCAGCGCCAGGAGCGGCAGCTGCGGCACTGGGTCGAGGACCAGGGCATTCCCCGGGTCAAGATCAAGATCGGTGAGTCGTGGGGGAGCGCCGAGCACCGCGACCGTGAGCGGATCGCCAAGGCCCGCGCCACCATCGGCGACGCCACCGAGCTGTACGTCGACGCCAACGGGGGCTACACCGTCAAACAGGCCATCCGTCTGGCCCGCTACCTCGACGACCACGGTGTGACCTGGTTCGAGGAGCCCGTCTCCTCCGACGACCTCGACGGCCTCGTCCGCGTCAGGGCCGGCGGCCTGGTGGACGTGGCCGCCGGCGAGTACGGGTACACGCTCGGCTACTTCGGGCACATGCTGAGGGCCGGCGCGGTGGACTGCCTCCAGGCGGACGCGACCCGCTGCGGCGGACTCACCGTCTGGTTGCGGGCCGCGGCCCTCGCCGAAGCATTCGGGACGGAGATCTCCGGGCACTGCGCCCCGCACGCGCACGCCGCGGTCGCCGCGGCCGTGCCCAACCTGCGCCATGTGGAATGGTTCCACGACCACGTCCGCATCGAATCCCGCTGGTTCGACGGCACCTTGGACCCGGCGGGCGGCCACATCACCCCGGGGGCCGACGGCGCGCCGGGCCACGGACTGACGTTCAAGACCGCCGATGCCGAGCCCCACCGCGCCGGCTGACCCCGGGCGGTGACATCCCGCCGCCCGCCGTCGTGTCCCGAAAGGAAGGCCATGCCCGAGACCGTCGTCATCACCGGAGCGAGCGCCGGCATCGGCCGCGCCACCGCCCGCCTGTTCGCCGAGCGAGGCGCCCACATCGCCCTTCTCGCCCGCGGTGAGGCCGGCCTCGACGCGGCCGCCGCGGAAGTCGAGGAGCTCGGCGGGCGCGCCCTCGCGCTGCCCGTCGACGTCGCCGACCCCGACCAGGTCGAGAAGGCCGCCGAAGCCGCCGAAGCGGCCTTCGGGCCGATCGACGTATGGGTCAATGTGGCGTTCACCTCGGTGTTCGCGCCCTTCGACGAGATCTCCGCAGAGGAGTTCCGGCGCGTCACCGAGGTGAGCTACCTCGGCTTCGTGCACGGCACGCACACCGCGCTGGCCCGCATGCTTCCCCGCGACCGGGGAACCATCGTGCAAGTGGGCTCCGCGCTCGGAGAGCGCTCGATTCCGCTGCAGTCCGCGTACTGCGGGGCCAAACACGCTGTGAACGGGTTCACCTCGTCCGTGCGCACCGAACTCCTCCACAACAAGAGCCATGTACGCATCACCGTCGTCCAGATGCCGGCCGTCAACACACCCCAGTTCTCCTGGGTACGTTCACGGCTCTCCGGGCATCCGCAGCCCGTACCGCCGATCTACCAGCCGGAAGTCGCCGCGCGCGCCGTGCTGTTCGCCGCCGACCACCCCCGGCGCAAGCAGTACTACGTCGGTGCCTCCACGGTCGCCACCGTGTGGGCCAACCGCTTCGTGCCGGCCCTCCTCGACCGTTACCTCGCCCGGACCGGGTACGGCTCGCAACAGCGCGAGGACATCGCCCCGGAGACCTCACGCGGCAACCTGTGGCAGCCCCTGGACCAGGCGCCGCAGGACGACCACGGCGCGCACGGCATCTTCGACGACCAGGCCCACTCCCGCTCGTACCAGGCCATGACTGCCCACCACCCTGTTCTGACCACCGGCACCGCTCTGGGAGCGCTGGCCGCGGCGGGATGGGCAGCGCGCCGGTCCCTCAAGAAGACGTGAACCCCGAAGACATGACGCAGGGGATGACCCGAAGACGTGACCCCGAAGTCATGACCCCGAAGTCATCCCCACGTCATGAACCCCCAAGACATGCAGCCACCGCGATCGGCGCGGTGCACTCAGAAAGGAGCGACACCATGAAGGTGGCATTTCTCGTGGCGACGGAAGGCATCGAGCAGGTCGAGCTGACCGAGCCGTGGAACGCCGTGAAGGACGCGGGCCACACCCCGGAACTGGTCTCCACCGACTCGGGCCACGTTCAGGCCTTCAACCACCTGGACAAGGCCGACACCTTCCCGGTGGACCGGACCGTGAGCCAGGCACGGCCGGACGACTACGACGCGCTGGTGCTGCCCGGCGGCGTGGCCAACCCCGACGCGCTGCGCATGGACGAGGACGCCGTCGCCTTCGCGAAGGGCTTCTTCGACCTGGGCAAGCCGGTGGCCGCGATCTGCCACGCTCCGTGGACCCTCGTCGAGGCGGGCGTCCTCGGCGGGCGCACCCTCACCTCGTGGCCCAGCCTGCGCACCGACATCACCAACGCCGGCGGCACCTGGGTCGACGAGCAGGTCAAGGTGTGCACCGGCGGTCCCAACACCCTGATCACGAGCCGCAAGCCGGACGACCTCAAGGCATTCTGCGAGACCCTGATCGGTGAACTCGGTCACTGATCCCGTCGGGCGGCCGGCCGCGGTCGCCGGGGAGGGCACCCCGCACGGCGGGGTGCCCTCCCCATGCCCGGTCGGAGATTCAGGCGTCGCTGAGGCACCACTGATCGGAACGGAGCGGGTGTCCGTGGGACGGGGTGTCGAGGGGCGGCAGTGCGGAAACGCTCACGGTGGTGCTCAAGGTCGGCGCCGGGGGCAGCGTACGCAGCGGTCGCAGCGCCTGGGGCTGGGCGGTGAGCGTGAACCAGACCACTTTGCCGTCGGGTGTCGGCTGAGTGCCCCAGCTGTCGCTGAGGTGCGCGATGAGGGCGAGTCCGCGGCCGCGCTCCGCGAAGGGCTGGGGCCCCTGGAGGCGAGGCAGACGCGGATCGCCGTCGGTGACGGACGCGGCGAACTGACCACGCGCCCACCGCAGTTCGAGCACACAGGGCCGATCGCCCTCGGTGTGCCGGTGGACGTTGGTGAGCAGTTCGCACACGCCGAGGCTGACGGGCTGGATGATGTTCTCCAGCCGCCAGTGGCGCAGATGAGCGGCGACGATACGGCGGATCTGCGGTATGCGGTCCGGCGTCGCGTGCAGGCTCAGGGTGTACTGGCGGGGACTGTCGTTGGCTACCACTACGGCTCCCTTGTCGGCAGGAGCGGCTCGCCGGCCACTCCCGCGTCCGCAAACCACGCAAGGACTACTAAAAGTAGCCAGGTGAGCACAGCGCGGATTCCTCCAGCATGACCCGTACGGCGGCATCCGCAACACGAGCCGCTTCCGCCCCGGGAGAGACGGGGCGGGAGACGCGTCGTCAACCCGGCGCCGGCCGGTCCCGCGCGGCCGACGGGCACCGGCCGGTCGGCGGCGGGATAGTGGAAACGACCATGACCAGGTGTCGCACACCCGCAAGCGCGGTGTCGTACACCCCGCGAGCACGGTGTTCGCACACCCGCAAGCACCTGGAAAGTACCTGGAAATGAGGCCCCTCTTGACACCCCCATCGACAGACTCCACCGCCCGACTCGGCTCTGGTGAGCCGGTGTTCGGCGCTCCGTGCTGGGTGAGCCTGATGGCTCGGGATCTGGGTGCCGCGCTGGATTTTTATGGTGCGGTGTTCGGCTGGACGTTCCGGTCGGGTGGTCTGGG